>CAINVS010000562.1 GCA_903854205.1 uncultured Bacteroidota bacterium
AATCGGTTCCTGTTTTTGAGTTGACAATGTCAATAAAATCCTGCGTTATTGCAGATTTGATCTTGTGTTTCATGTAAAATGACTTGATGATATCCCACCATAAACTGTCATTGTTGATTGTTTTGCGCAGGGTATGCAACAGCATAGAACCTTTGTAGTACATATCGGAGTCGGATAAGTCAAAATTAACATCCAAAGGCCCTACAATCGGATTTTGATTTTCTATATAAGCGCCATGAAATTTCAGGTATCTGATAGCTGCCTCAGCTCCGTATTTCTCCTCCATATACACCGCCTCCATATAGGTACAGAAAGATTCGTGAATCCACATTTCGCCATGATCTTTGCAGCTGACGCTATTGCCCCACCATTCATGACCTGTTTCATGCAGAATAATAAAATCTTCGGGCATTCCTGTCGGATGCCGGCCCAAATAACCGGGCAGAAATTTGTTGCCATAAGCAATAGCTCCCTGATGCTCCATGCCCAGATAAGGTGTTTCCACCAAAGCGTAGCCGTCATTCCAGAAAGGATATTTGTCCAGATATTTTTCAAAAATGCGCATAACTTCCTGCGCCTCTTTGAATTGTTTTTTTGCAGCACTTAAATTGTAAGGCAGCACATAGTAGTCCATAGCCAGTTTTTCTCCGTCCATTCTTGAAACAAAGGTGTCGGAAAAGTGGACATAATCGCCCACATTCAGTGTCACATTGTAATTATTGATAGGGTAGGAGACAAACCATTCAAAAGTAGAAGTACCGGACATTTTTTTGCTTCTCAAAACTCCATTTGAAATACAGTTCATTCCTTGAGGAACAGTACAGTTTATACGCATACTATCCGGCTCATCGGAAAGGTGATCTTTGTTTGGCCACCAAAGGCTTGCACCGATACCTTCGCAGGATACACCCAGCCAGGGTTTGCCGTTTAAATCGTTTGTCCAAGTGAAACCGCCATCCCAGGGTGCGTTCACTGCCGCCTTCGGTTTCCCCTGATAGTAGACTGTGATAATGTCTCTGATGCCTTCTTCCTGCATATTGCCCAGATCTACAAAAACGGCATTGAACTGACGATGGTATTTTACTTTTTGTCCGCTATGAATAATACTGTCGATCAGCATATTGGAAAAAAGGTCGATCTGCAGCATGTTAAAACCACGAACCACCTCGTAAACAATGGTATTTGATCCTTTGATATATTTTGTTGCAAAGTTCAGATCGAGCGCCAAATCATAAAATTTGACATCGTAGCAGGTGCGTTCAGGCCGCAACTGTCCGCGAAGCGTGTCGGCTTTGGTGAATTGGGCTTCTGCAATGTGAGTTGTCAGTAAAAATAAGAGAAGTATAAAAAAATATCTCATGAGTTAGGGTTTTGATATGAATACAAATATATAAAAATCAGTCCATTTATTGAAGGAAAAGCAGCTTGGAATAATTTCCCCTTTTGTATAACTTGACTTTTTGGATTTTTTTGAATATATTTGTTTCTATGATTCGAATTTTGAATCAAATAATTGTTTTCCAAAAGATAAAAATAATGAACAGCGAGATCTTAATATACCAAAATTCAGATGGCAATATCAAAATTGATGTTCGCCTGGAAGAGGAAACCGTTTGGTTGACTCAGGACCAATTAGCAACTTTATTTGCAAAAGGGAGAAGCACAATTGCAGAACATATTGGAAATGTATTTGAGGAGGGCGAATTAGACCAAAATCTAACTTGTCGGAAATTCCGACAGGTTAGACAAGAAGGCTTAAGAAAAGTGGAAAGGGAAATTGATCACTACAATCTTGACGTCATTATTTCCGTCGGATATCGGGTAAAATCTCCGCAGGGAACACAGTTTCGCATTTGGGCCACTCAACGCCTGAAAGAATATATTATCAAAGGTTTTGCTTTGAATGATGATCGTTTGAAAAATACCAATTGGCTCAAAAAACGCTGGAAAAAGAACAGCGTTTTATTGAATTGGAAGAAGATATTAAAAAATTGAAAAACTATGGTTAAAGTTGCAAGTTCTTCTCATTGATTTTTCAATTCAGCAGTTTCATAGTATCATTTTAAAATATACAATACTTTTCCATAAACATATTGGGCTTTTTTTTCTTTTTAATCTGAAGTCGATAATTTAATGGGTTAAATATATTAGTCAGCAATTTATAATGGAACAAAAAGATACCGACAGAATTATTGAAATGGCTTGGGAGGACCGCACGCCATTTGAAGCGATTGAAATACAATTTGGTTTAAACGAAACAGCTGTCATAGCCTTGATGCGTAAGGAATTGAAACGCAACAGTTTTAATTTGTGGCGAAAAAGGGTGCACAGTGGCATCAGCCAAAAGCATGCACAAAAGCGGAATCCGGAAATCAGCCGTTTTAAATGCAGCCGACAAAAGGCTGTATCGATGAACAAAATTAGCAAACGCTAAATCGTTGATGTTTTTTCAAAAATCAAATTATGCAAAAGATTAAAAAGCGTGATTTGCCCTCCAAGATTTGCCCGGTATGCAAAAGGCCTTTCAGTTGGCGAAAGAAGTGGGAAAAGGTTTGGGAAGAGGTGAAATATTGCAGTGATAAATGTAGGCTAAACAAGCAATCAATATGAACATCGGACTTTTATTCCCGCATCAGCTGTTTGAACATAATCAGCTCATAGAAACTTGTGATACCATTTATTTAATAGAAGAATATCTGTTCTTTAAACAGTACAATTTTCATAAACAAAAAATTGCTTTTCACAGGTCGAGCATGAAGTTTTATGAAAGCTATCTTCAATCAAAAAACATTAAGGTCGTTTATGTTGATTCCGGCTCTGAATTGGCCGATATAAGAAAGTTGATTCCTTATTTAAAGTCAATGGGTATAAATGATTTTGAATATTTAGACAGCACAGACTGTTGGTTGGAACAGCGAATTGATATGGCCTGCAAGCAATATCAAATAAGTAAGGTAAAAAAAAGCTCTCCTTTATTTATAAATTCATCCGATGAAATTAAAAAATATTTTTCGGACAAGAAACGTATGTTTCAAACTGATTTTTATAAATATCAACGTCAAAGCAGAAATATTTTAATGCTGAATAAAAAGCCAATTGACGGCAAATGGACTTATGATGACGAGAACCGTTTAAAATACCCCAAAGCTAAGATACCGCCAAGAGTTGATTTTTTGGATCCCAATGATTTTTATAGAGAAGCAATCGTTTATACTGAAAAATATTTTCCGGAAAATTATGGAAAATTGAATTCGGATTTTATTTATCCAACCACCTTCCGGGAAAGTCAACAATGGCTGCAGACTTTTTTTAAAACACGTTTTGCCGAATTCGGTGCTTACGAAGATGCTATTGTTTCAGGTCAAAATATACTGCATCATAGTGTATTAACACCTATGCTAAATGTCGGTCTGCTGACGTCGGAGTATATTATTGACGAGGCATTGCAGTATGCCGCAGATCATGATATTCCAATCAATTCTTTGGAAGGTTTCATTAGACAAATAATCGGTTGGAGGGAATTTATAAGAGCAGTTTACGAATTAAAGGGAAATGAGGAAAGGACTAAAAATTACTGGGGTTTTACCCGGAAAATTCCCGCATCATTCTGGGACGGCAGTACCGGAATAGCGCCAATTGACAGTACCATAAAAAAAGTATTGGAAAGCGGTTATTGCCATCATATTGAACGACTAATGGTGCTGGGAAACTTCATGCTGCTCTGCGAATTTGACCCTGATGAAGTCTATCGCTGGTTCATGGAGCTCTTCATTGATGCCTATGATTGGGTGATGGTGCCCAATGTCTATGGCATGAGTCAGTTTGCCGATGGTGGCTTGATGGCCACGAAACCCTATATCAGCGGTAGTAATTATTTAATGAAAATGAGTGATTACAAAAAAGGAGACTGGCAAATTATATGGGACAGCTTATTTTGGAGATTTATGCACAAACAAAGGGGGTTCTTTTTGCAAAATCCAAGATTGGGAATGCTCGTTAAAACCTTTGATAAAATGCCTGAAGAAAAACAGCAGCAACTTATAAGTACTGCAGAACAATTTTTAGTGCGGATCCAAATACCAAAATCCAACGAATAGCTACCAACGACCAAATCCTACTAGTTACTCCAGCCACATCTCATATTTCTTAAACTCTTCTCTTTGTCCCTTCGACCAGACCATTGGCTTGAATTCCCCTTTCAACCAGGGTTCCAGCTGATCATTGCGGTGTGGAGAAACCAAATTGCCAGACTGACCGCCCGGAAAACTGCTAATTGCCTTGTCAAAATCGCCCATATCGATGATCTGACGATAAGAAGCTGCCGTGAGCGTTCCTCCATAGTGATTGCCGGGTTGGAATGCCACCTGGCAAAGCGTGTCGGTGTCGCCGCCCATCGAAATATTGCCTATATTAAAAATGCCATCCAAGGGTTTTTGAGCACCCAAGACATGCAGCAGTCTCATCTGATGCAGATTGCCCCATTGCCAGTTTTTGCTGTCAGAACCCAATTTTGTCATTAGATAATCAACGGTCATCAACATCGCTTTAATTACAGTATCGGATGGTGATTCCTTTAACCATTTAGTTTTTTCAGGATTTTCCAAAATACGAAGTAGGGTAGTGGTATCATGTCCCCAAAACTCATTGTCGTGAATCAGCGGCGGTTTCGGACCTTCACCGCGGAAACCCTGCAAACGGCTTTTTTGCAGTTCTGCCCCCATAATCAAATCAATCAGCGATTGTTTGAACACTTGATAAATACAGCCGCCTACACTATCGGCCGTCAGTTGTCCGTCCCAATTCAGGAATTTTTCAACGGTAGATTTCAACATCGGAACCTGCGGCAATTGCTTATCTGCTGTCAGCTTTTTAAACAAATCGCGAAATTGCAGACCCGGAATTGAATGGAAATCCAGCTGCCAGCGGGCAAAATCCCTCATGCTGTATTTTTCCTGACTTTTGAACAGGGTTTCCAACCTGGAAGCGCGGTAGCCGTTCATCCAGACATTGCCAAGATCATGCGGATAATCATCACTCACCACCTTATTATTGCAGGTGAACAGATAGCCTTTGGTCGGATTCAGCAAATGCGGCATTTCTTCAAATGGCACAAAACCGGTCCATTCGTATTCCCCGCTACTGCTCTTTCTTGGGAAAAGATCCTCGTCCTTGCGGCGTATAGGCACCTGTCCGGTTACGTAATAACCGATATTGTTTTGGGTATCGGCATAGTTCAGATTCAGACTTGGCGCTTTTATATGCTCACAGGCAGACACAAACTCATTCCAGTTTTTAGCCTTATTCAGACTGTAAAAGCCCAGCAGCATGTCATTTTCTTTCAGGCAGCCCGATTGAAGCGAGATTTTTTTGTCATTAACTCCCAAAAGATCAGAAATAACCGGCCCATGATGCGTGTACATCACTTTTTCTGTATGCAATGTTTTGCTGCCTTTTATTTGAATTTTTTCCTCAATAAATTCTGTATTCAGCGTTTTATTGCCAAAAATATATTTGGAACAGCTGCTGTCACTGAATTCTTCAATATAACTGTCCTGTAAATCAACAAAAGAGAGGGTTGCTCCCCAGGCAATATCGCGATTGTGACCGATTAGAATCATAGGCACTCCCAGCAGTGAAACGCCGGTGGCCTCGTATTCAGGGCAGATCAGGTGGTTCTCAAACCAGATATTCGGCATATTGAGTCCCAGATGCGGATCATTGCAAAGGACAGCCGAACCGTTCTCCATCAGATTAGCAGCCACCGACCAACTGTTACTGCCACCCAATTTGGGCATAAAAGGACCATTGAAAGCCTCCAATCTGCCATCAGCAAACTGAAAGGTCTCGATACCCTTTGATAAAATGGAAGGATTGAAATTAGGATATTCCGGATGCAGTTCCAATGCCTTTTCCACCCCGACTTCTCCGGCCAGTTGCATGCGTTCCAACTCATGCAGCCATCCGTAGGACATGCGGAATGAGATAAATCTTCCGTAGGAAAGACTGTCGGAGGGTACCCATTTCTCAGGCTTTATTTTTAGGAGCTTAAATTCGACAGGCAGCTGATTGGCCTGTTCCAGCCATGCATTTACACCGTTGCAGTAAGACTCGCCCACCATGCCGATTTCCTCTTCTCGGTTGCGTTCCCAGTCACTTTTTCCCAAACGGTGAAACCCGAGGGTACGCAGCAGACGGTCGCTGTTCAGCGCAATTTTTCCAAACATCTCACTCAGGCGGCCCTGTGACAACCGTCTGTTCATCTCCATCTGCCAAAGTCTGTCCTGCGCATGCACAAATCCCTGCGCAAAAAACAAATCGGCCTCATTGTCTGCCTCAATATGCGGCACAGCCCATTTATCGCGCAAAATGCGCACTTTTTTCTTCAAACCTTTTACTTTGAAGGACTGATCGTAATTCGGCAGACTTTTTTGTGATTGCCCTTTGATGTACCAACGCAGTACAGGAGCCAGAATGTTCAGGAGACTCATAGTGTATATTTTTAGGGAATATGCAAAATTGAACGTTTAGCCAAAAATACATAAAATATCCAGTCAAAATCAAATAAGAATAGGAATAATTTGGGCATGCCCCCGATAATTACTTTTTAATTATCGGGGTCGGGCTATCCACTCCAGCAGCTGCATTGCATTCCGCTGCGTCCGCTGCTATCCCTCATGCAAACTGCCATATATGCTGTTTTACATCGTGAATGATAAAGAAAAAAATATTATAGTGTTTGGTCTCTTGCACCAAAGACAAGACAATAATAAAATTATAAGAAGGCACTAATCGTAAAATAGCAAAGTGCCTTTTTTCTATAAAAGCATTTTCTCAAGTACACTTTTCCTAGGACCTGAAGATTTTTGAAATTGTGCAAGCCCCTTCGGGGCTACCTGTTCTTAGGCATGTAATGCCGTTTTGGTCAAAGCTCCGTAGGAGTGACCTGTTCTTTTATTCAGCCCCCAAGGGGCATCTTGAATTCTCAATTCCTGCCGGAGATTTACAAAATTAAAATCCCCCTCTTTAGCAATTCTGCACAAAGAGGGGGATTTTGTAAAAAAAACACACCTGTTTCTACTATTTTCTCTCGTACTGATTCACAAACATTGCAGTATGAGCGATAAAACGCTGATTTTGGAACTGCTCATTGAGTTCAGTTTCAAGTGCTGCTTTGGTTTCATCCGCATCAGGATTGCTTTCAAGGGTAGCCACTAAAGTTTCAGGGAAGATTTTCTTTACTTTAGACCAATATGCAGAAACATTGTTGTTGATTTTTCCTGTTGCTTTCTGAATACTGAATTCAGAAACGAGTATATTTTTCAGTTGTTGAATTTGTTCGCTATAATCTGCCATAATGAAAGGTATAATTTAAGAATTGAGTAGTATAAAACATTGTAAAATTAAAACATTTAATCAAAAAGTCAAATTATATAGCATTCAAAAAACCAAAAATATTGACTTTGTTCATATTTAATGTTTTGAGGGCTTTTGTTTTTAAAAAAAATTATCAATGCTGATCTAAGTCACCTTAATATTAAACTTAAGTCATTTTTTTTAATAGTAAACAAATCGATCTTTGTAAGAGAGTTTTATTAAACCCAATGATTTATTTAGCAATTTAAGTATTTATAATCGTGTTGATTTACGCTTGTATTGAATTTGAGACTAAAGCCGTAGATTGTCATATTTATCAATATTAGTTTTTATAGGCATCATTTTGGGTTAAACTTTAAAAATATAAAAA
>CAINVS010000563.1 GCA_903854205.1 uncultured Bacteroidota bacterium
CCTCGAGCAAACCGACCTCATTATTCCTGCCGTTTTTAATTTTACGCATACTTATCCAATATGGAAATTTGGCTCCTGCAATAACTGCAAGTGATCTTGATTTTTCTTTACTCAATTCTTCAATAATGTTTCTTCCTTCATTTGCCTGTAATTTCAAATAAACTGTTGAGTCCAATTCTGTGACAGAAGACTTGTACATATGAGAAATTTCCAACTTCTTTCTTGGTGGTCTCAAAACCACATAAGTTGTGTCCATTAAAAATTTACGCTTAATTTTATGGATCTCCACTTTGGGTTCATCCAATACGACGAAAACATCTTTTAAGGTATATTTTGTATGGGATTCAACGGTATCACTTGGCGAAATTATATTGACATAAATCTGTACCCTTGACTCTCCCTGTTTACCCAGTTTAGAGGAGAATAGATTATCAATGATATTGGAATTTTCTGCTGCAGCAATTTTGGGTGAGTTGGCAGTATCGGCAATATAGTTTATATAATTCCAATTAAAGTTATAATAGCCTCTATTTCTGATTTCTGAAGTCAATCTGGTTCTTTCTTTCAGGAATGCTGTTTTATCCATCGGCATACCCTTCTTGAGTTCAGTTCCACTTTTAAGTTCTTCCATAATTTTTTTCATGGCGAGATCTTCCGACTCAAATATTACAGTATCAATCAGCACAGGTTTTCCGGTGGTATAATAATATTCCACCATTGCTTTGTGTTTTTTGAAATTGATCTTATAGCCTACCTTAGCATCAAGAAATCCTTTCTGAATCAGGTGATTCTGCATGGAACGGGCTGTCAAACGGGTCTTGGTAATATCAAACAGTACTGGAGGCTCACCAATCTTGGTCATTATAAATTTTCGGAACTTCCCTTTTTTTAAGACAGTACTGTCGCCAATTCGTTTTTTGATATTGAGTGTATCAGGCCTAATTGCACCTTGAATCCACTCTCCTTCCCTTTTTTCCCAAGTATAATTTTTATCGTAGCGATATTTGACTCTGCAGGTATCAGAAATATTGTAAATCCAAAGAAATGGTCTTCCGTATAACAGAACTCTATTCGGTTTTTGCCGCAACATTCCAAAGAGTTCATTATAAAGGTGACTTGCAAGATCTGACTCTAAATGATAATCCTGTAGTTGAATATTTACAGAATCTTCACAAAGAATTGGCTCATTTTTTTTCAGTTTTTTCTTTTTTGGATTCAGGATACTGTTCTTCACCAGAAGATGATCGTCATAAACTTTTTTTCTTTTAGCTTCTGTATTCGAATGCGCTTTTATGTACTGCTTAGAGCTTTGACAGGCTGTAAACAGGTTTAAGAATAGAAAAAAGGAGAATATGACTATAAAAAATCGCATCCGGTGGATATTTTATTTAATACTGAAGCAGAAAATCGTAATTCATTGTAATTTTACAACAAATTCCTTAAAAAATGGCAGTTTCAAAAAATCAAATCAAATTTATAAGCTCACTTCATCTCAAAAAAAACAGAGAAAAAGAAGGCTTATTCATAGTAGAGGGCGAAAAAATTGCAGTAGAAATCCTTTCACAGAAACGTTATAACATAAAAATTATCTTTGCTTTACAGGATTGGATAGTCGAAAACAATGCCAATCTCAATCCTCAAAAGTACGAAATATTTAGCTGTAATGAGTCTGACCTTGAACGTATTTCAGCATTAAAGACGCCAAATAGGGTTTTGTTTGTCCTTGAGACAGTTCTACCTGTTCTTCAATCTCCAAAAGGAAAAAAAAATCTTATACTTGATTCCATTCAGGATCCCGGTAATTTGGGTACTATTATCCGTATTGCAGATTGGTTCGGTATTGAAAACATTTACTGCTCTAAAGAAACAGTGGAATTATACAATTCCAAAGTACTTCAAGCTACAATGGGCAGTTTTCTGAGAGTTAATTTATCCTACCTGAACTTATCTGAATTTTTGGCCTCTTATTCTGAAATTCCCTGTTATGCAGCCCTATTGAACGGAGAAAATGTATTTTCAACAAAATTTCCCGATGAAGCATTTTTGCTGATCGGGAATGAGGGTAAAGGTATCGCTGATAATTTATTGCAATTGCCTCATATTCCAATTAGCATTCCACGATTTGGGCATGCTGAATCCTTAAACGCAGCTGTTGCCACAGGTATACTCTGTGCCTTGCTTAAAAAGTAAAAATCAATCTGTTTACAACTGAATAATACCATTTAAAAATTGGGACAGGCGGTGCTGCATCAAAGAATATGTTATAACTTACCGCATAAGATATAAACTTGTTGATTTTGAAGGAAAGTCTTGCGTCTGATGAAATCCTGGGTACTTTGAAATAACTGTCGGGTCTAGTCTGAAAATAGAAAATAACATTAAAATTTGCAAAATCATTGATTTTCTGACGATAACTCAAATAAGTATTCAATTTAATAAATTGATTCCTTACAGTATCAGATCTAGGTGTAGCATCTGGCCTGATACCGCTGTAATCCCATTTTTCATACTCATACATAGCACCAATTCCAAAAAAGAGAGAAGTGTTAACAACTTCCTTTATTCTAATTCTAAGATTAGAACCGGCAAGTAAACGCTCTTTCATGCCCCTAATATTATCTAACTGATATTGAGCAAAAAATTCCGGCTGTAATATTTTGTTTTGCCTCATCCTAAATCTTAAATGTGAAAAACCTCCATTTACAAGATTTAAACTACCTGTACGGAAGAGCTGATAATTATTTGTTGAGATAAGAACATTATTCAAATGCCAATAAGAAACATCAGCTCGTCCATCAAATGAGAGAATTAGATTACTTTGCTTATTCAAGGTCATCCCAAAATCTACTGTACCGCTTATAAAATGTGTTGAGTCGACAGGTCTCCCAAATCCGTCAGCATTTAAAATTTGTGCATCAACACTTCCCAAATATATCAGAAAAATAAATAAATAAATTTTACGCATGTCGATTTCAACTTAGTACAAAAATTACATTTTTAATATTATTTATTTTTGGTTATTTACAAATAAATTATTTGTAGTTAATAATTTGATCAGCATTCAAGGTACAATTGATCCATTCATAATCAAAACCCGTATTGATTTTTTTATAAAACTCAATAGCCGATTCATTCCATTCCAAAACCTGCCATCTCAATCTTTTAGCACCAATTTCTTTGGCTTTTTGAACAAGAGCATCAAATAATAATTTACCAATTCCTTTTCTCCGATAATTTTCAAGAACCACTAAATCGTCGAGGTAGAGTGTTTTTCCTTTCCACGTTGAATAACTTAAGTAATAAACCGCAATTCCTAAAATTTCTTCATTTTGTTCAGCTACAAAAAAATCAAAATATTTCCTGTCACCAAAACCATCTTCCTCCATTGAATCAATAGTTGCAATGACTTCCCCGTCTGCATTTTCATATAAAGCCAATTCCTTTATCAGTCTCAAAACTGCAGGAATATCTTTTATTTCACCAATTCTTACATTAACCATGTTCTTAATAAATATTAATTTGCTAAGGTAAACAAGTTATAATTAATAATAAAAGCCTGACACAATAATGTATCAGGCTTTTGAAATATTTTTTTTAAATCTTTATTTAGTTAAATGTTGGACAACCCATTTGGCGTTTAGTATCACCTTCAAATATATAGAAGAGTGAAAATTCAAAACTGCCTCTTGTATTGTTAATGGCCATCAGTTTGGAAAGAGTAGCATCATAACTGAAACCGAATTGGAATTGATTAAAGTCAAGTCCGACGTGAACTACAACAGCATCCATGCCTAATGTTGCGTCACTTATGCTTACAAATTGGTTGGAAATACGGGTCCAAACACCAAATCGCAAACCAAAGTCATCATATTTAGGAGCCTGATATTTCATACTGAGTCCAAAATTCAACTCTGTAGAAGGTCCCTGAAACATAAATACTGCACCTGGAAGCAAGCTTATCGCACTACCACGACCACCTACCTGAATTTCTCCACCACCATGAATGGTAAAACGCATCGGTAATTTTTCTATCGGAGTTCCAAAGCTACTACCTGAAGTATCTACCGGAGGTCTCCAAAATAATGAGATATCAGGTCGATTGAGGTGATAAAGACTTCCTCCTGCAAAAGCACTGCGACGTTTACCAAAAGTTCCCCACCAAAGTAATCCGGCATGAAACTCAGGATAGATACGACTATTGCGAACTGCTTCCGAATTTTCACCGCTACTAATGTTCTGATTATAATAACCGGAGGCATCAGTATCATATTGTTCTGAATACGTCAATTTATCCCAATTCACAGTGCGCTGGCCTATACCGACATGTGTTCCAGCTATCAGAAACTGTTTATATTCTTTTCCTGCAAATCCACGTCCCTGATATAGTTTCTTCTGGTAGTTAACATCAAAACCTAATTCGGTAATTCCATAACCGCCCATTCCTGCTCTATCATACATGGCATTAAATCCGTAGCCGATATAATCATCAGTAAAAACACCTGATCTGCCGTCAGCGGTAAAAGATGCCGAGTTGTAGGCCTTATTCATGTTTGTCCCCCACTGAGTTCTATAGTTCAATCCCAAACGGAAAGCCCCGTCAAATACACCAGCCAAAGCCGGATTCATCCGCGCCGGTGATGTATAATACTGCGAATATCGCTGATCCTGTGCCCCTACTTGCTGACTCCCTACTAATAGAGCTCCTACAAAGGCGCCGAAAAAAAGTTGTTTGAAAAACAGCTTCATTTGATAGTTATTTATGGTTAAATGAATTGCCTTGAAAAGTAAAATTCCTTAAATCTCGTTACTCAGAATATAACGTTAAAAATGGGATAAATGTGTGACGAATGCAAACTTTTTGTTCAAAAAGTTAATAAAATAATTAATTTTTTATCAAATACTTTATAAAAAAAGGATTTCTCTAAAAATATATGATCGAAGATCCTAAAATCTAACTTAAATATCATGTTTATTATTTCATTCTTTTTATCTCAACAAAGTCACACTACCCCGAATAATTTCCTTAAATCCGTCGATATATTCCACTTCAGCATACCAGGCATAAACACCTGAGTTCATTGCTACACCTTTGAAGCTGCCGTCCCAACCTGTAGTGGGATTATTAGGCAGAAGGTCAGTACCTTCAAATACCAATTCGCCCCAACGGTCATAAATGCGGAAGACATTAACCTTAGCCACTTTTTCGTCGCCCTGTATGAAG
>CAINVS010000564.1 GCA_903854205.1 uncultured Bacteroidota bacterium
AATTTACAACTTATAGGTTCTGTCAGCCGGTTTCTGTGGTTTTTGCACAGGCGGCATCTTAAACTGGAACAAATTATCGAAATTTTTGAACATCTCGTTTATATCGGGTCCGAATTGTCTTGGTAAATTGAAAAAATCATTGGGGTTGTTGAAAAAGCTGTCGGGATTTTCAAGCAAATCCTTGTGTCTTTTCATCATTTCCTCCTGTTGTCTTTGCATTTTTTCCATCATGCCGTTATCAAAACCGAATGATGGCATATCAAATGGGGAGCTGCTCCGGCTGAAATTTTGCCTGTTGATTTCCTCGACAACAACAATAACTGCTTCTGGTGTATTATAACTGCTGTTGTTAATATAAACTTTCTGGGCTGCAATTACTTTAGGACCTAAAGCATTGGCCTGCAGTACATAGCTAAAGGAAACAGATGAACTGCTCACCCCATTAATACTACTGAACTGACTGCTTTGATATGGACCCTGCAACAATTGAAAGCCTTCAAAAACGGGTGTTGAAAAATTGACGGATTGAGTATTTTCGAAAATATATTCTATCCGAAAAGTCTCTTTAAGTCCGACAGTGTCATACTGGACTTTTACCCGCAGAACGGGTTCTTTGGTCTGTGCATTTAATGGTCCAAAAAGGGCTACAATACTCCACAGACAAAATAATAATTTTCTCATGGTGCAATCCTTGATTGTGTTAATAAATAAGATAAAAGATAAAAGATAAAAGATAAAAGATAAAAGATAAAAGATAAAAGATAAAAGTTGTGCGGATCTTGTCACAAGTGACTAGACAAGTTGTGGTGATCCCGTCTTAGGTCGAGACAAGTTGTTCGAATTTTGCTTATTATAGTCTGATTTGCGTAGCTGGGAATTAACAATGTAATTGTTACCCTTAGCCTCAGAAAGGCGCAACATGCCAAAAGTGAAAGCAGTTTGTACAAGATTCGGAGAATAACGAAGTTATCCGCAAAGCGAACAGCAACATTATAAATGTAGTGAAAATATCAGGGGTCTATCCGATCAAAAAGGGATTGATTTTAAGTTTTATCAAAAGCCGATAATTTTGTTAAACAGATTTAGTTTAGATAAAAATCCTTATCTTTGTAAACGGAAAAGAAAATAGTCCGATTATGGAAATTATGATATCAAATAAAGAAAAATTGCTCGAAAGAATTGAGCAGGCACTGTCCAGTATCAGACCTCACCTGGCTTTGGATGGCGGCAATATTGAAGTGGTTGAACTTACGGATGATATGATTGTCAAAATCAAATGGATTGGGAATTGTGAAACCTGTTCCATGAGTGCCATGACCATGAAATCAGGCATAGAATTTACCATTAAATCTGCAATTCCCGAAATCGTTGCTGTGGAAGCAGTAAATGGAGAAAAGTAAGCGAATGATTAAGATGAACATCAAATTAAAAAATATAGCGGCTGTACTTTCGGCCGCTTTTCTTTTTTCAGCCTGCCTCTCCGATAACGGCAACTTTGCTGAAGTACCCGAAAGTCATGGCGTAGAGATTGAAATTAAAGATACTGAAATCAAAGAAATCGGATTTCAAGCCGGGACTTATGAAAATGCCATGCTGGCCATCGACAGTAATAATATCTCCGGTTTTTACCAAATTGGCAGCTGTGCTGTTTTTATCGAGGGTGCTTATGTAACCGGAAAAGCAGCCTTTCCCATCAGCTGGAGCAGACCCAACAGTGAAGAAAAAGGGAATGGCACACTAATGGTGACACTCAACGGTATTAGACTGAAACTGGAAGGGAACCCCGGCAACTGCCCTGCAGATATGCTCAAAGGTGAAGGGCTCATCATCCCGCTCAACCGCCCCACTGCCTGGAAACAGATCAAAAAAATGGAAAATCCTGCCGAAATTTTTACAGAACCGGAAGCCGGTATGGAAATGGGCAGCTCCTTCAAAAAAGGTGACATCATCTGTATCCTCGAAAAGAAAAATAAATGGATAAGGGTAGAGAAAATTGGGAAGAGTACGCTGGCGGGTTGGATAAGAGAATAAAAACTTTTTAACCCAGATCCGTCATTAGAGTTCGTGATGAAAGCCTAAATGGCAAAGAAAATAAGTGCTCACGGAGTTTTTTGGGGGGAAGAAATAGTTACCCCTATTTCAAAACCAAAAAAACGAGTAAGTGCTTAGTTTCACAGCAATTTAGG
>CAINVS010000565.1 GCA_903854205.1 uncultured Bacteroidota bacterium
CTTCCCAAAGTTGCACTATCATTGAAATCAAAGCCTTTCAATAAGGCTTGTGCCATTGGGTCCGCAATTCCGATACCTACATTTCTTTCACCTCTTGGAGAAGTGGCATCGTAGTTTTTAATCTGTGTCATTATTTGCGTTAAACGACTTGTAACACGGTTGTCACTTGCGTTCATCATCAAATTACGAACAGCATTGCGGAGTAATTTTCCAGCACTTGCAGAGCTTCCAAATTCGCTACCGTTTTCACGGGTACGTTGGAAGTTAGGATCATTGGCTATTCTGTCACCAGATACACCACTTTTTGTTTTCACAAGATGTCCATCCTGTGTTTTGTAGAAGGTAAGGTTATCCAATGTACCTTCTATTTTTAGTAAGCCTTTTAATCTTGCCATTTTGTTATTTATTTAAATTGTTAGTAAT
This sequence comes from uncultured Bacteroidota bacterium, assembly GCA_903854205.1. GTDB lineage: Bacteria > Bacteroidota > Bacteroidia > Chitinophagales > Saprospiraceae > Saprospira. The sequence continues at coordinate 424 of CAINVS010000565.1, forward strand.
TACTTTTTTGTTGCGATACAGCCTTTACAAAACCTGTATCTGTTTCTTGCATTATACTTTCTGAATAGCCAGGGCGGACAAACTTTTTCAGCCCCACATTCCCAAAGTCCTTTTCTTTCGCTTGATGCTTTCCGCATCAAATCTTCAAGCCTTGCATCAGTATCAAAATTGATGTAGTGCCAAGCCCAACCATTCGCAATAAGTATTTCATCCAGTCTTTGCCCATCCACATATACCATTGCCAATTCTCTACCGTACACATCAGTTTTCAATACTTCAAACTTTACCACCTTACCAAGTATCAAGGCTTTTACATTCAGCCAAGAGTTAAAACCCCAGTGTTGATTTAGTTCGGGAGCATCAACATTCAATAACCTTATTGTATGCTCCTTTGCAGTTGTTTTAAGAACGTATGTATCGCCATCCGTAACTTTCATCACCCTTGCTTCTTCTTGCGAAAAAGCGGCTGTAAAAGCCGTTAAAAACAAAACCGATACAATTATTTTCTTCATCACGATACAAAACTATAACGCTTTATAAGGCTCTACAAATAACCACTTCCGACATTTCCGTTATTGCCACATTATTCCAACAAACACACTTTTACCACTCACAAAAACATATTATCTTTGCAATGTTTACTTTATACCTGATGTATGGATAGAGTATGAAAAGAGTAATTTAAAAATGAATAGACTGTGTATTTATCCGAAAGACATTCAGATAATCACAGGCAAAAGCGACAGATATGGTAGATACCTTATTAAGAGGATTAAAGAGTACTTCAACAAGCAGCAACACCAAGTTGTTACCGTTGAAGAGTTCTGCCAGTATATGGGCTTACAATTGGAAGCAGTTGTTAGTCAATTAAGATAGTGTAAAAACTTATCTTCGCCTTTTGCTTATGATAAGGACAAACACACTCTACACTAAACAACATTTTTTCTTTTCTTTGTGCTGTACTTGCACTTGTTTTAGTGGGTTTTGTTGCCCAGTTGTTGCCCAAATAAATACGCAACCTCTGAAACCCTTTATTGATAAGGCTTTACATTTTAGCTTAACAATTTGTATTGGAAAGTAACCGCCACAAAACAACACATAATTCAAAGGAAATATAAACTGTTGATATTCACATGAAAAATTTAATAATTATATTTTTAGTTTTTGCTTTTGTTGCAGAGAGCTATGCGCAAAAAGCAGAAGATTACTTCAATTTGGGAGTAGCTAATGCTGAATCAGGAGACCATGACAAGGCTGTAGCAGATTATGATAAAGCTATTGAGCTTGACTCCAATTATGAAGAGGCTTATTACAATAGAGCTTTCAGTAAATATCTGTTAAAGGATTACAAAGGCGCTATAGCTGATTATAACAGCTTAATAGCGCTAAACCCCCTATCGTCGAATGCATTTAACAATAGAGGAAATATAAAAAGTGAAATTGAGGATTTAGAAGGTGCAATAGTTGATTTCAATAGAGCAATTGAGCTTGACACTGCCAATTATGCTGCCTTCACAAATAGAGGACAATTGAAAGATGTGATAAAAGACTACAAAGGTGCTATTGCTGATCAAAGTAAAGCTATTGAGCTTGAGCCTATGCGTGTGGAAGCTTATATCAATAGGGGAAAAGTTAAAGAAGAATTAGATGATTTCAAAGGCGCTATAACTGATTACGATAAAGCAATTGGGCTTGACCCTAAAAACACCCTTGCCTATTGCAACAGGGGAAATGCAAAATACCATTTAAATGATTACCCTAGGGCAATAGCTGATTATGATAAAGCAATCGGGCTTGACCCTAAGTATGCTGTTGCCTATTGCAACAGGGGAAATGTCAAATTTGATCTAAAGATATACAAATGGGCAATAGCTGATTATGATAAAGCAATAGAGCTTGACGCTAATTATACCCTTGCCTATATTAACAGGGGAAATGCCAAATTTGATTTAAAGAAATACAGATGGGCAATAGCTGATTATGATAAAGCAATAGGGCTTGACGCTAGTGATACCCTTACCTATTACAACAGGGGAAATGCAAAATTTAAACTTAATGACAGGAAGGGAGCCTGCCAGGATTGGAAAAAGGCTGTGGAACTGGGAGATGCTAAGGCTAAAGATGAAATTAGAAAATATTGTAAATAAGCTATGAATAGGTTTTCAATATTGGAAAGGATTGTTTTTCATGAACCTATTTTTTGAACAACCTTTGCCAGAAATTGCGCGCAGGAGATTTTAATTGCAATTGTAATACTCAATTATATGGCTATGGAAAACCCTAGAGCTGGTGTGAGGCATTGCATAATTGGCAAAGGAGATTATTAATAAAACTCACTCTCTCCCCCACAACTCCCTCAAAGTCCTACAAGTTAGGTCAATAAACCATTCCGAAACTGTCTATTTTTCTGACTTATAAAATAGGATTCAGAAACCCTTTTCATTTGCGCAAATTTACCTTGCTGTGTTACCGCTATATTAAATAACTGTTCCATATGCAGAGCTATGGATTATTATTGTTTACTTTGGATTAATTCCTGTTCATAAAGCAGTTTTGATCAATATATCAAAAAATGTAAAGTATAATAAGTTCTACATGTGCAATAAAAAGTATAATATCCTACTCATCTGCCTGTTTATAATTGCGCAGGGCAAAGCTCAAACGCTGAGTGAGCAAATCAAACAGCTCGAAACCGAGAAAAATGAATTATTAGCCAAGCAGCTAATAATGGTTCAAAAATTGGAGCAGTTGAAATTGCAGAAAATTGCTGTTGACCTTAATCAAATGGGGCTACCCACTATCCGCGAAGGCAGTCAGCTTGTTGTGCATTGTGCAATGATGCTGTCTTATAACGAAAAACATGAGCAACCGGATTGGGTGGCACATATCGTTACTCCAGATGTAAGTGAAGGTAACCTGACACGAACCAATGATTTCAGGGAAGATTCCTTAGTAAAAACAGGATCTGCTACAAAAGACGACTATTGGGATAGTGGCTATGACCGTGGACATATTGCTCCTTCTGCAGATTTCAGATGGTCAGCTCAGGCTATCAGCGAATCTTATTTTTATTCGAATATGAGTCCGCAACGCCCTGAATTTAACCGCGAGCGTTGGGCAGAACTTGAGAACTGGATCCGCGAGGCTGTTTTGGGTGCCAATGAACAAATTATTGTCATTGCAGGTCCTGTGCTGCGCGATGGGTTGCCGCAACTGACGCAAGGCCCAAATAAAGTGAGTATTCCCGAATATTGTTACAAGGTAGTCTTAGACATAGAAGGCCCGAATCAGAAGGCTATTGGCTTTGTTTTGCCTAATAAAAGCTGCCCTTATCCGGTTATCAGCTATGCTGTTTCAGTAGACAGTATCGAAAGATTGACCGGACTCAAGTTTTTTGGCAATTTAAGCCCGGAGCTGCAGGTAAAACTGAAAAAGATGGCAGACCCAACTAAATGGGAACAGGAAGTGGAAGCCGCAAGTATGCCTGATTTACCGCCTATGACCAATAAACAAATGCCTAAAAATTGTGTCAATACAATCGATGCGCTTTACTTTCTCGATCAAAAAATAACAGTCTGCGGCACAGTGGTTTCTACAAAAAAAACTAAATCGGGTGCAGTGTTTATTAATTTAGATATAAAATTTCCCAAACAGATATTTTCAGTTTCCATTTGGGAAAAAGACAGCAAAAACTTTTCTTATGCGCCTGAAAATGAACTTTTAGGAAGAAAGGTGTGCATAACAGGCACAGTAAAAGACTACAAGGGGACTCCAAGCATGAATATCAGCGATGAGAAAAAGATTCGCTTTTTGGATGAGGAAGATTAATCGCAATAAAAAATATAACGACAGGGTTTCTTCAATTCTTATATAAGATTTCTATTTAGTACCCTTTTTATTTATAAGTAATTGATAATCAGCATAGGTTGTTTTGCTACGGAAAGTAATAGCTTAACCACTTCATTTTTCTCCTTTCAGCGATTCAATAATTTGTTCCCATCTTTCCTTTAGCAATGCCTTATCTGGCAATTTGGTTTTATAATCGGCAATCAATGCGGGGCTCAGATTGCGGCTCATAGCATATTCCACCACGGTATCATCCTTTCCCTTGCAGAGCAGAATGCCGATGCTTGGATTTTCATGTTCTTTTTTTACATCCCGATCCAATGCTTCCAAATAAAAATTGAGCTGTCCAAGATGTTCCGGCTTAAATTTCTCGATTTTAAGCTCAATTGCCACCATACAGTTCAGACTGCGGTTGTAAAAAAGCAAGTCGATGGAAAAATCCTGATTGCCCACCTGCAGCGGATATTCCTCGCCCATAAAGGCAAAGTCACGGCCAAATTCCAATAAAAATTTGGTGATGTTCTGTGCAATGGCTTTTCTGAGGTCAGACTCCTGATGCAGTTCTGGCAGGTTCAGCAATTCCAGAACGTAAGTATCTTTAAATGTATTGATTATGTCCTGCGGTAATTCTCTCAGCATTGGTGAGAGTTTTGCATTGCTCAACATCACCCTTTCAAAATATGAGGAATTCATCTGTCTTTCGAGTTCTCTTTTTGATAAACGTTCTTTTATTGACAGTCGGATATAAAACTCCCTTTCTTCCGCAGTTTGACAGGGCATTATCAATTTATGGTGTGTCCAACTGATTTCTCGCCCCAGTGGGGCGAGTTTTTCATTATCCTTATAAGTTTCGTAAAACTGCTTCATCCGCCAAATGTTCTGGGCCGAAAAACCTTTGACATTGGGCTCCTTTTTTTGGATAAAATCTGACAATTCTTTCACGACCGATTTTCCCCAAATATTGGAATTGACCTGCAGACTGACGTATTCGCCAATATTCCAGTATAGGGATACCAATTCCTTGTTCACAGCCTGATAGGCACGCTCTTTGGCGGCAGCGATGAGCTGTGTTATCTCCGTAAATTATTTTTCTAATTCCATTTTGAAAGGCTTTATCGTTTCCTTTGGTAAATTTCCTGAAGCTGCATATTTATACCTAATATAAGGGTTTATACTAATTATCAAGGGAATTTATGAAAAAAAATGCCAAGATTTTTTAATCGGCCGACCCCCACAACTGTTTTACCAATCCGCAGAGTGCTGCTATATCATCTTTAATCTCCTGCAATTCCTCCACCGTACCAAATTCCCCCAGTCCCAAAATACTGTCATCATCGGCATATAATTTTTTAGTTGAATCGGGCAGGAGTTCTCCCCGATAAAAAACATTGCGTTGAATATCGGCATAGGAAGAAGGTGCGTAAATAATGCGCTGCAGATCAACCTTATAAACAATATGAATATCGGCAATTGCAAGTGTCACCAGCTCATCATTTCGGTTGGCAGCTTTCAGTTTTGCATAAGCCTCTTCAAATGAGTAGTGCAGCAGATTCATCATCAGCTGAAGCGCTAGATAATTATTTTCGGGCGTACGCGCTTCAATCAGTTGGTTGATTTTATCAGGATAATCCATTCAGTATTATTTAGAATATTAATGGGTTGGGCTTAGATTGCATTAAAAATTCTTTTGTCCAAAAATGTAAATTGATATGAATTTAATTACTTTGCTACAGAATTGCTAAATCAAAATGATATTATACAACAAAATAGCTATTAACATGAAAAACATCATCACAACAGTACTTTTGGCAGCAATGTTTTGTCTGCCTTTGGCGGCACAGACTGTCAATGACAAACCTATCAGGGAAATTGATTCAGAATACATGCAGATTGTCGGCATCCAAAACTTGATGAGTACCAAGGTAACCGTGGAAGTTGACTTTGGCGAAATGCTGAGCGGAAAAGATGTCAAAGTTAAGGATGCGGCAGGTAAAACCATTAAGTTTAACTCCATGATCGATGCGCTCAATTTTTTCAGCAAAAACGGATATGATTTTGTGGAAGCCTACGGCTTTACCGATGGAGATGTAAAAACCTATCTCTACCTTATGAAAAAGAGAAAATAAATATCACTATTAAACGGGTAAAATCAAAAAATACAAAATAATTACGCTAATCAATTGAAATACAATTGATAGTGCTTTGGTATTTTGAATTTTCAAAAACAACCTCCCCCTCAACTTTAAAACAAAGATACCTGTAATAC
>CAINVS010000566.1 GCA_903854205.1 uncultured Bacteroidota bacterium
ATAGGATTGTTTGCTGCTTTTGGGCTATGGTTTCTTTTTAATAGAATAAGTAATTACGTTGAGACAAAAAAACTCAATGAGGATTATACAAATACAAATACAAATACTACTGAAAATAATACTACTGAAAACAGCATTATTGAAAATACAGGTTCTCTCTATAAATTAACCACAGATAACGTAATTACCGCTGCTCATGAGGAAATTATAATTTATCAAAAAAACACTCCTTTATCTGAGGGCAAACCTGATGACAATAATGGCGGGGTAAAATTTTTCAAAAAATTGCCTACTTATCAAATTGATTTTCGCTGTGACAAAGCCAAAGGTTTTGACTTTTGGAACAGGGTTAAAATTGATTGGGATTTTGACAAAAAATGGGATGAAAAATGGGACTTCCGCAAAAATGGCAGCATCAAACGTCAATGCGCTACAAATGATGATGAGGTTTATGATTTAATTCAGGAAACTGTTGAAGGCAAATGGCAGACAGTTGGCGAAACTGTAAAAACAACTCCTGAAAATACAACAAAAGAAAACAGCTTACCTACTTTGCATCAGGAAATTATAAGCATCCAAAAAAACACTGCATTGTCAGAAGGCAAAGCAGATGACAACAATGGCGGTTTGAAATTATACAAAAAAATGGACGCTTATTTCTTAGACCTGCGCTGTGATAAAGCCAAGGGTTTTGATTATTGGAATCGGGCAAAAGTAGATTGGGATAAGGACAAAAAATGGGACGAAAAATGGGATTTCGGTAAAAATGGGACAATTAAACGCCAAATTTCGACCAAAGATGATGAAATTTATGACGTTACAGAGCAATTGGTTAATGGAAAATGGACAAAATAGTTTTGAATATTTTTCTGATTTTTTGAGCAATTTAAGAGGACTCCTGTCCTCTTTTTTTATTTCCCCAAAAATGCAAAACGACTTCCCTACTATCCATCAAAAAAAGCTCCACTTTCTTAAATCATCCCTAAATTTGGCAATCCAAAAAATAAGGAATACCTTAGTAAGCACATCAAAAAAGAAAAAAATGAATATCGAAGAGCAAAAAAATCTAAGCGACAGAATTGGATTAAGCGACGCACACTGGGCTGTAATTAACCGGGAATATGAACAGCTTGAAAAGATATTGAGCAATAAAGCCACAAGTGCGGCCGATAAAACGTCAGAGATGTTATTTACAGGTCAGGAACAGAGAGATTCGCGCATTTTTATAGCCGGAGATTTTTTCTTCCCGCCTGATAAAATTGAAAATTTTCCCTTGAATATAAATTTCGACAAAGGATCTTATCCCTTGCATTTTGCAGCAGCAATGGGTGATGAAGCCGCCATAAATTTATTGATTAAATACAAATCAAATCTGAATGTAAAAGATGGCATTGGCGCTACACCCCTGCATCTTGCCTGTTTTTACGGGCAGTTTGACACAGCTAAACTGCTGCTGAACTCAAAAACAAAAATCAATGAGCTTACTAAAACAAAAAAGAGTTTAGTTTTTTACGATGCAGGAACTACAGCCCTGCATGCCGCACTGTTTTCCGGAAATATTGATTTGGTAAAATGGTTGATTGATCAGGGCGCAGATATTAATTTGAAAACAAAATTCGGCTGCGATGCTTATTTTTTTGCTGCACGAAGTGGAAACCCAAAAATTGTTCAATTGTTAGCGGACAAAGGCATTCAGATTCCAAATTTGGGTGTATATGGCAATTTCCCCTTACTAGAAGCAGTGAAAAAGAACAGTTATGAAACCGTGGAATTACTTTTAAAACTGGGAAGCCCGATCAGAGAACCACAGGGACATGAAGCACCGCTCATGAGAGCTATCGAAAATAATTATTTGGATATACGGAAGCTCCTCATTCAGCATGGCGCAAAACCGATAGATTTTAAAGGGAATTTATCTCAGGCTGCTCGCAGCAATGACACAACTTATATCAACGAATATTATCAGGCAAAAAAAGATATCAATAAAGTATTTGGCGATGCCACAGCACTGATGTCGGCTGCCGCAAATGGAAAAATCGAAGCTGTTCAGCTTTTATTATCATTGGGCGCCGACGTGAATATTAATCCCGGAGGAACTGCCCTACACTGGGCTTTGGCCAATAATTATTATGAAATCGCTAACCTGCTTCTCGATCACAATGCCGATTGTTCTTTAGTGGATGATTATGGCAATAGTGTACTCTTTAATGCCATTTCCTACAAAGTGCCGGATCGGAAAACAATGGTACTCAGAATGATAGCATTGGGCGCCAATCCGCATTCTAAATCGAAACATGGGGGCAGTGCCTATTCCATTGCTCAAAGAGAAAATGACACTGAAATTATCGAAATTTTTGATGGGGTTTCCTCAAAAAATGCAGTTGACTTGAGTTATGTTGCGCCAGCTTTTTCAATAGTTCTGAAAAATTTAGTGGACAATTACGAATGGAAAAGCGTTTATCAGGAATTATGGGATGAATTGGTTCCACCCAGCGGTCCCTCAAATTCCTTGCAGGGCCAACTTTTAGTCTGTATCGGAAAATTAAGTGATGAATTTTTTAGAAACGGAAATATAAACTGGGATCATAATAAAGCTAATTATCTGGAAATGATTTCATTTCTAAAAACACATTTACTCGATGGAAGTATTTCAGTAAATGAAAAAGAACTGCAGGCGGCCTTTGTAAAACTAACTCATTTTAATGTTGTGCATTATGAAAAAAGTGAATCTCCACATAGTAAAATCGCAGAAATAGTAGTGCTTTGGTGTGCCGGACATAGAGACTTAATTAAATATGAATAAGAAGTAACTGACAAATCATAATTACTTGGTTTATGAAAATGATTGGCCCGCTGAAACATTTGAATTAAAAACCGCCATATCGCAAAGAACCAAAACGTTAGCAAACATAAGGACATGACAAGACTTAGTATTCTTATTCTGATTTTATTCATTTCAGCTATTAGCCTTTCTTTTGGGCAAGTTGACACTATCCATGTCAATGGCATTCATCTGCTTGTTGGAAAAACAGTGTCTACTCATTGCCAAACAATTAAAAAGAAGAATAAAACTTACGAGATTCAGATAGGCGAAACTTTTCATCGAACAGTTCTCGCAAATGGTTGGTTTATAGAAGTTAGTGATAGCTGTTATCGAAGAACTTGGATACAGGCAATGATCGACAAAAAATTTTATCTTGATTTAACAGGAGTCTATCTGAAATTTAATAAAGGGAAGCCATACAGTGGTAGATTTCGTGAGAATGATGGTGAATATAAAATAATTGGGCGTTGCAGGAAAGGTCTGCCTTATGGTAAATTCATCATCTTGAACGCTGATAATGAATTGATTTGGAAAGGAAAAATCAACATTGACAGTGAATAAAAAACGTTTGCCAACAATTTATAAACCATCAAAACGGGTCTTATACAGAAATATTAAACAGGACCAAATAACATAAAGATGAATAATAATTTAGATAGCGTTAACCTGGAATTGATTGTCACTGCCTGTCAGATGGAGGCGGATAATATTTGGATGCAAGGTGATTTAGAAATAAGATTAAATACTGAAAAACCGTATGCGGATAGTGATATTATTAATGTTGATGAATTTCTTAAAAGTTTGGAACAGGATGGTGAATTTTCAATTTTTTCTTGCTGTTGTGGCATACCGGCATGTAGTGGTTGGAAATTCGGAATTCAAGTTTTACACTTGGCTGGAATTATTAAATGGACTAACCCAAACAACGGCAAAACTTGGTCATTCAGTAAGCAAAAAGTAGAAAATGATTTAATCCTAATAAGAGAAGAATTAACAAACTACAAATATTTTTTTAATCAAAGGAAAATCGAATATGTTGGAGTTGGATACAATTGGTAAAATGATTTAAAAAAATTGAACACTGATGGAAAAACATTGATTCATTTTACAACAAATTATTGTAAAACCATACCTTAAACAGTAATATTATGGCAATCCTCCTTGAAATATTTAATCTCTATCAATTGACTTAGTCTGACGATAAAAGATAAAATACACGCAATGCGATTGTTGAACAAATAACTTTTTAAAAGTACTATATTGATAAAATGGACTATGCAATGAAATTCAATTCTGAAATACATTTGCCAATTGCAGAATGGTCAGATCAATTTACAAAAAAATTTGATAATGTCAGATTTATCTCCAGGTTCTCATCAAATACAATACGTCTCGAATTTTCAAGACCTTATTTCCTCTCCTTTTCAAGGAGAAATCAATGCGCTTTGCTGGTCCCGTAAGCTTAACGGTGATTTTTCTGAGATTGTCAATAAGCTGACGTTGAACGAAAATATATCGGTCATTGATCAGCAGGAACTTATTGATCTTCACTTGAGTGAACAGGGGCAGCTTGCCCGTGAAACATTGTTGAATGACTGGAAATTGCTGGAAGCACATGGCGCCTCTCCTACCCTTAATCTCATCAGGTGCTATGAGCGGGATGATGACTATCCGTTTTTTCCAACCGATGTATATTCTTATCATGTTGACCGTTCTCCGGTACCGACCGATACTTTTTTGTGCACTTACTATGGCGAGCCAAGTGATATATTGCCAAATGCGCAAGCCATTCAAAAAGTGCTTATTCCCGAAATACGGGAAGCGCTTAAAAAACGCTATGGCGCTGCAGATGAAGGTTTTGAATCTTTTTTGACGGAATATTTCTATGATCTTCATTATCAGGAAAAACCTCTGGCAGTACCAATCAGTTTAGGCGTCGGAAACTTATGGCGCTTGGCAGTCGATCATCCTGAAAGTCAGGTGCTTCCCTGTGTTCATCGGGCACCGAAAGAGAAAAATGGAGAGATCAGGCTGCTGTTGATTTGTTGAAAAAGTAAATTAAATAATTAAAAATGAAAAAAATGAAACGGACTATATTATTTGCCTTCCTTTTTTGTATTTCTGCAATTCAGGTTTTTTCACAAACAAATATGAAAGTAAGATTTGATGGGTTATATCAGACAGAACTTAATATTAAGAGTGATAGCAGACGTTTTCTTCGTTTTTATTCTGACAATACTGTTTTGTCTGTATCTTCAACAGGAGAGGCCACTGACGTTATTCAATGGTTAGAGAAACCGTACGATGACCATGGAAAGTATGAAATAAAAGAAAATAAAATATATTTCTCAACATCTTCATCTTATGGAACTGTCCTTTATGAAGGTCTTATTGAATCCAAAAATGTATTAAAGTTAAAGTTAAAAAGCCTAATTAATGGGCATGAAAGTGAACAAATATTTCAATTTATTAAAGTACGAAGTAAAGCAAAGGAAAAACACTAAACGCTTAGTGTATAAAAGTATGTTTTCATTGTTTATTTGGATAAAGTCAGTAAACTCGTTGTTTAAAATTGATTTTTTAGATATTTTGGTTTATATTTGAATAGATAATATTTTAACTCAAGTTAAAAGGCTTGAAATTTCTGTAAACATCTTAATGATTAAAAAAATGGATAAAAGTGAAATAATTGAGCAATTGGCGCAAATAATAGCTGTTAAAACTGAAAGTATTAACAATTCCTTTCAACTGATTATAAGTAATGAGTTGAAAGACTATACAATAACTATAGATTGTGATGATGTTATTTTTACACGTTTTATTTCCTCTCCAATGAACGAAAATTGTTTACAAATATTTTTTTCAGATGAAGGAGGGATAATTGTTACGCCCAATGATTTTGTATTTAATGTTGAGCAGGACGAATTTGTTAAAGTCAATAATCTGCCGCCACTGTGTTCAATAAGTGAAATGGTATTAGGATTTGAAAATTATAAAAAAAATCCAAATCCCTCAGTAAATATCGATAATAATTTTGGTTTGTTTTATCTTCACTATTACATATTTAAAAGTGCAATTAAAAAAGGGTTCCATGTTCCAATGTTGGCAGATTTATACAATATTGGTTTGGAGAATGGTTTTTTACTCAATAATAAAGAAGATATGAAATTATTTAATGGGATTTCATAATAAACTCCATTCAAGACGAAAAATAAAAAATGAGACTGTCCTTCTTCAGGGAACAGTCTCATTTTTTATATGCAGATCATCACAACAACAAAATTACTTCTTCAATTCCTTCAAGAACTTCTCAGTCTCAGAAGGATCTTCACCGGCAGTTTTAGCAACTTTTATAGCTTCTTCAGCAGTGGCGATTGCTTCTTTTTTGTTTCCGAGTTTATTTAGCAGATTGGCCTTCGTATCGAGGTTATACCAGTTTTTACCAATTACAACTGATTTGTTGGCCCAAGCAAATGCTGCTTTCAATTTTTTCTTGTCTGTCTGAGTTTCGGACAAATTTTCAATTATCTAATTTTATATGAATTGCAACAAGGTCCTCCGCTCCTATTACTGCGGCTTTGTGTCCATGAATACTGCTGTCGAAGACTATATTTTCCGGCAAAGCCTCTGAGGCGATAAACATTTCTCCGGATCCAAAATCCCTGTAATCTCCATTTTGCAGGCTAATCCTAAGGATTCCTTTTTGAATAATCAATAAAGTCGAATCAGCGGACAAATGCCAATCGGTACTATAGCCTGCTTTACTTTCGCGCAGTCTAAAATTTTTCGCAGCAATTTGTTCGGAAAGCATCATTCCTCCTCTTGCATTTTTGGTATAGCATATTTCAGAAAAAACAGAAATTCCTTTTTCATTTGTTGTAATGCAAGTTATATTGAACATATGGAATCGATTATTTTGTGTGGTAAAAGTTTATGCAATATTAAAAAGCTGCTGTATAAAACGAGTATTAATATTCGTGAATTTGCCTTTTAGTTGAAAACTTTATTTATAATATATTTTGAAGTATATTTGAACTGATAATATTTTGGTCTCTGCTTTTTGATTTTCTGAAATAGTATAATTTTTTGAATATTGAGGGGAGTCAAGCGACAGTTTATAAGCTAAAAAATAAAAAATAATGAAACAATATTTGACTAAATTATCTTCTGATAATAAAGCAGAGATTTTCGAGCAAGTAATTTATGACTTATGGGATAAATGTGCTGATGGGGAAAATCTTGAGAATCTAAATGAAACGGAAAGACCGCTTATTATTTCCCAGTTAATTCAAGACAGTATAAATGGAGGCGGCATTAATTCTTTTTTCTACAACAATGCCAACAGATACGTATCAGAAGGATTAGTTTCCTTTAAAAAAATTGGATTGATTAAAGTCTATGAAATATTCCAAAATGCCGTAAATGCTTTTCCAAATGATACAATTCCAAACGATATAGAAGAATGCAGACTGATAATGGAGGGACTGCCTGATGATAATCCCACAGATGAAAAATGGTACGAATTGACAGATGAATTTTATAGTTTAGAAGACTACATCTTAAATCAAAATATTGAATATCACTATTAAACGGGTAAAATCAAAAAATACAAAATAATTACGCTAATCAATTGAAATACAATTGATAGTGCTTTGGTATTTTGAATTTTCAAAAACAACCTCCCCCTCAACTTTAAAACAAAGATACCTGTAATAC
>CAINVS010000567.1 GCA_903854205.1 uncultured Bacteroidota bacterium
CATTCCTAAACTGCGACTTGATTTTTTGTTTCTTTTTTATCAAGAAAAAAGAAAGCCTCCGGCAGGATGAGATTTCCCGTAATCGTTAATTATAAACACCAATTAGGCTAAAGCTAAATTTTATTTTTTAGATTTCTACAGGACTGTTTTTCACAAAGCTTTAGCCTTTTGTTTACCTCTTTTGTTACTTTTGTCTCGTCAGTAGCTGACGGGACAAAAGTAAAAAAAATCAAGTCGGGGCGAGTTTGTTGAGTCGTTCGGCCGAACGACTTTACAGAATCTCCTGAGGGCCGATTCTGTATGCTGCCTCCGACATTCTGAAACGGTGCCTGCGGCTCGTAATTTTTAAGTTAACAATTCAATTCTATGACTATAATGACAGATCTGGGTTCAATATATTTTTTTCAATGCTAAAAAATCTGACGATTTCTTTTTTTTACAATAACAATTGCTATCTTTGCAGCCGCTTATGTAAAAGCGAATTTCAAATTATTTTTTTATTTAATCTTATTTATTCATTTCGTAATGAAACAATACGAGTGTACTTTCATCATCGAACCCGTTCTGTCAGGTGATGAAATCAAACAGACAGCCGAAATGTACTTTGATCACTTGAAAAACAACAAGTGTGAAATCGTACATATCGAGGATTGGGGAATCCGCCAGTTGACTTTCCCAATGAACAAACGCACTTCAGGTGCTTATTTCACCGTTGAGTTCAAATCTGAATCAGGCAGTATTATAGCTGAATTGGAACTTGCTTTCCGTCGCGATGAGCGCGTACTTCGCTACCTGACTATTTCTCTTGACAAACACGGCGTGAAATACAACCAGGACAAACGTGCCGGTTTGATTGGCAAGAAAAAAGAAAAACAGGATGCCGCTAAAGCTGAAGAAGCTGCTGCACCAAAAGCTGAAGCGTAATCTTATGATTCATCGCTTAGAATTCATTCATTAACACTAAAAAAATCAAACTTGTCATGGCAAGTAGAGAAGATATAAAATTCCTCAGCAATCCGAAAATCGGCCAAAAACGCAAAAAATATTGCCGTTTCCGTCGTTACGGTATTAAATACATCGATTACAAAGATGTAGACTTCTTGATGAACTTCATCAACGAACAGGGCAAATTGCTGCCACGCCGCATTACCGGTAACTCTATGAAATATCAGCGCAAAGTAGCTACTGCTGTTAAACGCTGTCGTTTTATGGGCTTTCTGCCATACGTAGCCGACCTTATGAAATAAAAATTATTTCTTATTTTCTAATCTGACTTTCAAAAATCCACATATATGGAAATCATTTTGATGAAAGACGTAGAAAACCTCGGCTATGCCAACACCATTGTATCGGTGAAGCCAGGCTACGCACGCAACTTCCTCATTCCTCAGGGAATGGCGCTAGTTGCCAATAAAAAGAACAAAGATGTTCTTGAGGTTCAAATCAAAGCTCAAGAAGAGCGTATCCGTAAAATGATGGCGGAAAACTCTGCACTTACCGAAAAATTGGAAGGTACAGTGGTTCGTATCGCTACCAAAGCGGGTACCAGCGGAAAAATCTTCGGTTCAGTTTCTTATGTTCACATAGCAAGTGCCCTGAAAGAACTTTATGGCATTGAATTGGACAAAAAGAAAATCAGAATGCCAGAAGAAATTAAAATGTTGGGCAAATATACCTGTGAAATCGTGCTCATGAAAGAGGTTCGTCCTGCAAAAGTAACTTTCGAGGTTTACAACGACGAAATTCACAATGCTGCCGGTGATGAAATCAACCCTTCAGCTGAATAATTCTTTAGGATTCAAGATATAACAAAGCCCGCAATTGCGGGCTTTGTTGTTTTGCTCAAATCCATATTAGGCGAAAAACTTGCAGGCGTTTGGCATACTGTAAACAACAACGTGGGCGATGCGGCAAAACAACCCGCCGACGCTGCTAAATTGCAGTATGGAAAGCCCAAAATAAGAGAAAGAATTCTGGGTTTGGATTTCGACATCAGTCTATGTTTCCTGTAACCCATCTACACAGGCAAGAGATGATTTGGAATTGAAAAAGGCAGGTTATAGTATTGAAAAAATCTCCTTTGTAGATCAGTTTCCGCATACGGCACACATAGAAAGAGTAGCCATGTTTGTAAAAACAACGTAAAAAATCTACAGGAATACTGATATTTCAGTTCCTCGATCGGAACTTGTTATCTCATAATGTGCATTCATCTCTTTAGCTCGGCCTTCCATATTGTTGAGACCGTAGCCTTTTTTTACTATTTCAACATCGAAACCCTTACCATCATCAATTATTTTGAGTGATTTTCCGGATATTTCAATATCAACATGTTTGGCCCCTGCGTATTTTAAAATATTTGTAAGCGCTTCTTGCGAAATGCGGTAAAGATTCAGTGCCATAAGAGGCCCGAGCTCAGTCTCTTCATCTGAAACTTTAAAATTCAATTCGAATAAATTATCTGTTTCGAATCTTCTATAAAATTCTTCAATTTTGTTTTTCAGGGAATTTACGGTCAGTTTCTCTGTTTTAATAGACCATACCGTTTCGCGCAAAACAATTGCTGCGTTTCTGGTTTGTTTGGCTATCTGTTCCAACTCTTCTTTTTCCAATTCCTTATCGGTTTTGAAAATTTTTGTGTCCAATTTAGAGGTTACTATCGTAAGTTCGGCACCTAAATTATCATGCAAGTCTCGTGCAATGCGCATTCTTTCAAATTCAAGATCTTTTGCACTTTTTAATGCTAATTTTCGTTTTTCAGATGTTCTTTTGATTTGAATGGAAAGGGCCGTTAATAATACAATAATGAGCAATAAGCCTAAAATCCATAACAGATTTTGAAATCGCTCCGCCTTTATACGCTCAGCCAAAAGTTCTTTTTCTTTCTCGTTCGTTTCAAATTCAATTTGCAATTCGGCCATTTTATTTCTCATGGATTGCTGTGCCAATGAATCCTTATATTGCCGGCTCGACCTTTCATCTGCAAGTGCGCTTTTCAAATCACCACTTTTCTCATAAATAAAGGCTCTTTTTCGGTATGAATTTGACAGCATTTCGTAAAACCCTTTTACGGAAGCCTGTTCAATAACAAAATTTAAATTCTCAAGTGCCGAATCTACTGCTCCCTGTTCCAAGTAAATGTCAGACAAAAAAAGATAGGTCTCACAAATGCCTATGGTATCTCCCAACTGTTTTCGAATATCTAGGGCACGGGAAAAATAGGGTTTTGCTTCATCATATCGCTTCTGCAAAACCATCAGGCCACCCAGATTAGTCAAACTATATGGCAAACCCGAACTGTCATTGAATTGTTCTTTTAATTGTAAGCCTTTTTGGTAAAAATAGAAGGCGCTATCATATTGCACTTGCATTTCCTTGAGTACGCCATAATTATCGTACAAGCCCATTAGGGGTTTTTCCAGTTTCTTTTCTTCTGCCAATTTGATGCCTTTCAACATATAGAATTGGGCTTTAGTCATATCATTTCTTTTCATTCGATAGCCCAATTCTCCATAAAAACGAGCTACTTTTTCCTGGTCACCAAGTTTATTAAAGCCCGCAATGGATTTCAATGCATATTCTAATTCCAAATCGTACTTTCCTGAATAATAGTATAAGAGGCTCAAGTTTTCATAGGCTTCCATTTCACCCAATAAATAACCCAAGGACTTGGCATCCTCCGAATTTTTCTGATAAATTGGAATCTGCTTTTTGGGGAATTTTATCTTTTGTTCAAAAGGTATATGGTTGATGGAATCGATTTGACTTTTTGACTGACAAAAAGCGTTCGATCCCAGAAAAATAACTGGAATAAATACTTTAAGAACTAATTGAAATATGTTGTTTTGAGCAAAATTGAAATACATGAACATCCTTAATTTTTAAAGGAGACCCCCTTTTTGTGCTTTATCAATGGCTTCGGTTCTGTTATTTACACGTAATTTACGGTAAATATTTTCAACATGTTTACGAACAGTTCCGTAACTGATGAATAAATTATCGGCAATCTGCTCATAGCTTAGACCTTTAGACAAGTGTTCCAAAACTTCAGTTTCTCTTTCGCTGAGACCATAATCAACATTTTCGGTTTTCGACGACTCTGGTTTACCGGTTTTTATCAATGACAAAGCCTTGCGGGCAATCATTTGGCTCATAGGTGCGCCTCCTTCCAATGCCTCATAAATCGAACGATGAATTTTCTGAGGAGTTTCATCCTTTAGCAGATAACCGTTTGCTCCAGCCATAATGGCATTGAAAAGATTTTGCTCATCATCGAAAACAGTGCTCATGATTATTTTAATATTGGGCCATCTTTGAGTTATGAAAGTAGTTGCCTCAATACCGTCCATTTCGGGCATATTGATATCCATAATGATCACCTCAAGCGCATGGTCTTTTTGCAATTGCTGAATAATTTCCTTTCCGTTTGTGGCCATATTCACAATTTCAAAATCGGGGGAAAGTAAGATTTTTTGTTTTAAAGTTTCGGCAATTCTACCTATGTCTTCAACGATAGCTACTCTAATCATGTTGCTAATTTTGAGGGGGTTATTTACTTAATGCTACAAAAAAGCCAGCTGCAAGATACATATTTTTTAATTTTCCTGCCGAACTGATGTCATATTTTATACCTGGTCTCGCACCAAATTCAAATCGCAATCCAATACCGGCAATTCCTGTGGTGTAAGATTCCACCATCAAGCGCCAGCCAAGATTTTTAATATCGGGTTTTTGATTGATAGTGAATGCTCCGCCACCATTATCAGGCTTTGCAATAAGATTAGTTTCAACAGCAACAGTAGGCATATAAAGCATTTCTACGAATACTTCTGTTTTATTGCGTACCGATTTTCTTCCATATCGCTCTCCAGTCTCTGAATTTGCAGCATTTATAACAAAGTTCTGAGCAATAGAGAAATGAATTCCGCCACTAAATCTTAATCCCGAGAAGGAAGTGCCATAATTTAATGAACTAACCGTTGAACCATTCTGATCTGTTACCTGAAAAACACTGTCATATTTGTGATTGTCCAAATAATTATTTCTGAAAAATCCTGCCGATCCTGTAAGCCCAATTTTTCGCATGGTACTTGCTGGAGCAAATATATAAGTTTCATTGGTTAGCGTATAGTAGGCTGAACTTGTTTCTGTTTTCTTCAGAGATACCCTGGTGTCTTCTTTCTGATTGTCAACTTTGAAAAAGAAAGTCCCTCTTCCATTGATGTTCATATAAGATTTTGAAAATTCGTTCAGGGCATTTTCTCTTACTCTATCCCATTTTTTATAGGCTTTTGCAAATTCACCCGATATGGCAACCCTTTCTCCCAGGTTTGCTGTTAACTGAAAATTATACAACGCACGATTATTGTTTTTTGTAAAATCTGCATCGTAAGCCACACCTGCTTTGATATGCCCAATAAAAGATGGGTTGTCTTTGATTACTTCATAATTGATTGCTTGTGCATTGGCATTACTAAAAAATACCACTAAGGTGATTAGAATACTGAAAATCGTTTTCATGATTTTAGATTTTGTTTTGATTTAATTATAATGCAAAATTAGCCCTAGTCTATATTTCGCACAATACGCAGTTCTGCGTATTTATTGCTTCGTGATGTCAAATTTATAAACCAGAAATTTTCTCATATTCTATTTCTTTAAGAGCGTAATACCTAAACCAAATTCTAAAAACCATCCCTGATATGGCTTATGACCTAATGATGCAGTATAACATATCCCTAAACGTTTGCCGGTATTAGCTTTTACATCGCCTTGGTAAAGACGGCAACCTGTTCTGAAACCAATTGGGAATTTTCTGATGATATCCCTGTCAGCATCAGTAATTGAAGTTTTATTGTCAGAATATTTAAATGTATTGAATGGCAAAATGAGCATATCGGCAAAAAAGTCATAGTTCGCAGAATTGACAATTGTATTTCCATTCTTTGCCAATTGAATTTTTACAGAGTTAGAGCGGCGTAGTACTGCACCGGCATAAATTCCCATATTAGTCATATTCAAATCACCCACTTCAGATCCAAAGGGCGAAGACCTGAAATGAAATCCTCCCTGTACGCCCAGTTTATATGAAACCGTAGCCGGCACCCTGATTGATGTTGTCAAAGTAGCGCCGTCACCAAGTGTTTTTTGATTTAAAATAACTCTGACTTTTTCACTTCGGCTAAATTTATTCAAGAAAAAGGCTGCACCAAGATTTACTTCTGTATTTCCAACATATTGTTTATTAACAAGTCTTGCAAGCTGCAAATAACTTTGTCTGACTGTAAATTGCGCTTCAAGTCCTCCAGCAATGGATGCATAACCCCATAGACCGGCATTGAGGGAAAGATTATCAAAATTTCCGGTATTTACATCCATATTCATCAGATCGAGATTGAGTGAATACTTTGGAAAAACTGGCTGATCATTCAAAGTATTGTATTCAATCATTTGTGCATGAGCATAAGAGATTGTAAAAACTAAGAGCAATAAGATTAGATTTTTCATGACGAATTGTTTTTGATTGAACTTTAAAATTTTTTACAAAATTCGTCCTAAAAGCCTTTCTCGGCAATACGTAATTCTGCGTATTTTTAAAAGTCGAGCTATAAAGCGAGGCTATCCTTAACAATTTTTATTGATTGCTTACTTGCTTTCTGAAAACTGTATAATGTTGCAGCGCTTTCAAAACATGGCTTTATAATATCTGAAAATCTGATAAATAGAGAATTTAAAGTCACTGAATTGGGTAAGGTTTGGATTTCTGACATCACTTATATAAAAACGGCAGAAGGTTGGCTATTTTTGACGATAATCATGGACTTGGCAGACAGAAAATTATTGGTTGGGCTTTAGGCAAAGGAATGACAGCCGAAGAAACTGTTATTAAAGCCTTTTTAATGGTAATAACAAACATCGTGATAATGGTTCGTCCTGCAAAAGTAACTTTCGAGGTTTACAACGACGAAATTCACAATGCTGCCGGTGATGAAATCAACCCTTCAGCTGAATAATTCTTTAGGATTCAAGATATAACAAAGCCCGCAATTGC
>CAINVS010000568.1 GCA_903854205.1 uncultured Bacteroidota bacterium
CATCCATAAAATCTATTCTTCTTGAAATCCAATCTTTCAGATTGTAAATTTCTTCAGCGTAGGTCTGTGCCAAGGGTGCAGGATTGGGCCAAACATAGGTTCCCAATATGGGATAAGTCATAAATTGACGTTCTTTAGACTCGTCCAAAAGGGTTGCTATACTGTCAACATAATGATAGATATTGGCAGTATCCAAAATATTAGTTCTCAATTCTTCCCAGCGGCAGCGGATGTTATTTTGAAAAAGTGTATCAGTATTTAATCTTCTCCACCAGAAAGGAAAATCGTGACTACAGTAATCTGTAAAAAGATAGGCCCATCCTGCAATATTCTCATTATCGCAATAATCGGCATTGTGCCAGGCCAGATTAAAATCCCAAAGAGGGCCCATTTTTATTTTATTGCCTGCAGTGACCTTTTCTTTATGAAAAAAAGTACTGAGTCTGTACCCATCAACATTTTTGCTCAATTCATTCATCAGAAAAAAGTCAATAAAAGAGGGCTCATCGGCATATTTTCTCCATCCGAGCAGTGTATCGGTATAATTAAGGGCCAGCAATGCAGTTTCAAAGCTATCCACAAAGCTTTGAATATAAGCCTCCTGTTGCGGCAGAATCTGATCATCTCTAGGATAGATGTACTGATAAAACACCTGTCCGCCATTGTTATTAATGTCTGGAGGATAACTGGAATTCCAGCCATCGTGACCGGGCCAGTCGATAGAACAGAGATAGCCGCCGGTCAACTCTATCCCTGCAGTATCGACAGTGTTCAAAGTGGCCAGATTAACTCTGTTATTGTCTTTTTTTACTTTTTCGAAAAAGGTATAAACCCCTTTATACTCTCCGTTGAGCAGCAATTCACAATAAACGCCTCTGCTGGCATAGCGGCCCATCTGATTGGAAAGTGCATAGGTCAATGAATTCCGCATGAGGGCTTTATCGTTAAAAGGCGCATAAAGTACCCAATCATTTTCGGCAGGCATGCCCAAGAGCGGAAAATCTAGATTATTCCCAGCGCTGTCGCGGGTTTCAACATTGTACTGCTGCTGTGCGAAACCTGAGGAACTGTGTCCACGTACTTCAATTCCTATATAACCGCTATAGCCGTTCAGATTGCCATTTGTGAAATTTCTGTTTCCGGGACCGTTGTCAATAATTCCCATATTGGCAGTAATCTTAGTTCCCGAATTAATTGTCTGACCATTAGTATTAATTTTAATAATCGGCAGGTTGGACGACCCCAAAGAAAAAGCAGATGCCGGATCATTGGAAAACGTTAGAGACCAATCTGTTAGAGACCCAATATCTGCAAAGGGATAAGTATCCAGAATATGTAGTGTCCAAACACCATTTGGATTTTGGCCGTTATTGACCATTCCCAATTGGCCCATTGATTTAAACTGTCCGCTGAAAGGGGCAGTGCCGGACAAAATAGAGGATCCGGAATCACTGAAACAGGTGGCATTAAAATCATCTCCCTCTCCACCTGCGCCGGAAACCAGCGTCACTGTAGTCCCATCCGGTGCAATGAGGGTAATAGTCAGGTCCGCATCCCAAGTATGAATCGCATTGATACAAACTTTTTCCAATCCGAAAAAGGCTGTATCAATAGCCGTCGGAAGCCCGCTGACATTAATAAGGTAATCTACAGAATTACCGTCATCAGGAATAGGCCCGCCTGTTCCGGTAAAGGTTTGAGCAATTGAATAAAATGGTAAAAAAAAGCAGCTAAACAGTAGCAATATCAAATGTTTCATGATTATTGTATTTCCTACAAATTTAGCACTTATAAATCAAAATAGCAAACTTTAACTTTTACCCAAATCCATCTTAAGTGAATACTAATAACAGATCAGAGAGAAAGCAAAAGTATTTGAATTTAAAAGCGAAACTGCGGGCAGAATGAAATTCTCTTTAGAATTCCTTATCTTTGCCGTACATAATAAGTTTAATAAAATAAAGCGTATGATAAAAATTGGCGATGTTGTATTGGGCGAATTCCCATTACTGCTGGCTCCCATGGAAGACGTCAGTGATCCTCCTTTCCGTTTTCTATGCAAAGAAAACGGCTGTGATATGATGTATACAGAGTTTATTTCCTCTGAAGGTTTGATTCGCGATGCTATCAAAAGCCGAATGAAATTGGATATTTTCGAAGAAGAAAGGCCAATTGGCATCCAGATTTTTGGTGGCGATGAAGAAGCTATGGCATTGTCGTCTAAAATAGTTTCTGCCGTAAACCCGGATTTGATTGATATTAATTTTGGTTGCCCTGTCAAAAAAGTAGTTTGCAAGGGCGCAGGAGCAGGTGTGTTAAAAGATGTCGATCTGATGATTCGATTGACGAAGGCCGTTATCGACAGCACAGATTTGCCGGTAACTGTAAAAACCCGTTTGGGATGGGATGACAATTCCATCAATATTGACGAAGTGGCAGAACGGCTGCAGGACATTGGCGTAGCAGCTTTGAGTATTCATGCACGCACACGTGCCCAAATGTATAAGGGTCATTCCGACTGGTCGCATATTGCCCGGGTGAAAAATAATCCCAGAATCACAATGCCTATTTTCGGAAACGGAGATATTGACAGTCCGCAAAAAGCAAAGCTTTTTCGAGATAAATTTGGGGTGGACGGCATCATGATCGGCCGTGCAGCTATCGGTTATCCTTGGATTTTCCGTGAGGTTAAACATTATTTTGCAACAGGCGAACTAATGCCCCCGCCTACTTTGGAAGAACGTGTAGCTGCTGCTAGAAAACACCTGTTGCATTCCATCCGTTGGAAAGGGCCCTCATTGGGTATTGTGGAAATGCGCAGACATTATACCAATTATTTCCGGGGGATTCCTAATATCAAAGAATACAGAAAGGAATTGGTTACTTACCGGGAGATTGATGCCCTGTTGGAAGTTTTACAAAGAATTGAGACCAATTATGCCGGCTTTGTTTTTGAACACTATTATGGAATAACAGAAGCGGATGGGGGTGAATATTGTGATGGGTAATTAAGATTTAGAGACAAAAGATTTAGAGACTTAGAGACTTTTTTAGGAAGTAGTCAGATTGTAAAATGCAGATCAGGTAGAATCTAAAAATAATGATGAATAAAGCCGCCGTCTCAGTTGGGTGCTCAAAAACCTGAGGCTAAAGCCAACGGTTTTTTCAAATTTAGACTTTATCCCAGATCCGTCATTAGAAATTCTATTCACTACGCGGAGCCTTCGGGTTCCAAACCTAAATTGCTGTGAAACTAAGCACTTACTCGTTTTTTTGGTTTTGAAATAGGGGTAACTATTTATAGAGCTCTCTCGTCTGGGACGAGATCGGTTCGCCTTGCGTTCCTTCGGTTCTTCCCCCCAAAAAACTCCGTGAGCACTTATTTTCACTGTGTGGAGCCCTTCGGGGTTCGCTTCACGGTCCTTCGGTTCTTTGCCATTTAGGCTTTCATCACGAACTCTAATGACGGATCTGGGTTTATTTTACAAGCTCAGATTACCACAACTTATCTCGGCCTAATACGAGATTATCTCATCATTTCACCCATTTATAAAAAGCAAGACGATTTTTAAATCTGTAAATCATTCGTTCCGGACCAAGACAAACCTGTTGCAAATCTTCAGTAGATGGCCCGTAGCCGGACATCTCATATATTTCTTCTCTATAATTTTTCAGATGCATGCGGTGCAATTTCTGAGCCTTATCCATCCAAACAAGGTAGCGGTCAATTACCTGAAAATAGTCAATTTCGGTAATAACCAGTGTCTGAAAATAATTGCCAAAATTATCGAAGATCATGATACCGGTTTCCGGATCATTCAAAAAAATTTTAAACTCTGCTTCGCGCAATTTTTTTGGCTGAAAGGATTCTTTCAGAATTCCCCTTAGATCTGGGCTTTCCAATTCTATTTCACTTTGATTCCCTATTTTCAGCAGTTTGAAATCATTGGGATTGTAGAGCCAGAGCATATTATCGCTGGAAAGGCCAACGGCGTCAATCTGCATTAAATCCAAATCACTGAGCAGGAAACGATAGCTTTCGCTCAAACTTCGGTCTAGGACTACAGCAGTCTGATATTCAACATAATAAACAAGAATCTGAAAAGGATTGGTGACATCTAACGAACTGATGGCGCCTAAACTGTTTTCATTGAAAGTTTTCAGCAATTCTCCATCAGCACTGTATTTCTGAAGGGTATGATCATCTGTAACTGCATAAACCTGCTGCATCCGGTCAATTTCCAAAAAGCGCACACTGATATCTATTGTTTTCAACAAATGCAGTTGAGAACTGTCCTGGGCTGAGAGCGAAGAAATGGCACAGAGAAGTACCGATAGAAAACATACAGTTTTGAAAATGGCTTTCAAATACCAATATAAATTGAGTTTCAAATCTGTCATTGGATATAATTTATTGATTAACTTTGATCCGGGAAGGATTCTTTTGTAGTTTCAAAAGGAATGAGCACAAGTTCGTTACCGTCAAAAACCGCATAATTACCTCCGCTGAACCATTCTCCAAGATTGACATAGCGCGATCTTCCGTTTTGCAGAAGCAAATCAAGCGCCAAATGTCTGTGTCCAAAGATAAAATAATCAATTTCAGGATTTTGTTTTATCTTTTCATTGGCAAAAACAATCAGCCATTCTTTATCTGCACCCAAAAAAGGTTCGTGTTTTGCCTGTGCAGCCCTACTGCTTGAGGAGAAAAAAGTGGCCAAACGGGCACCCAAATCGGGATGCAACCAACGAAAAAGCCATTGACAAAATCTGTTTCGGAAGATTTTTTTTATGAATTTATATCCATGATCACCCGGTCCCAGTCCATCACCATGCCCGATAAAGAATCGCTTTTCACCCAGGGTTATTTCAATGGGGTCCCTATAAACTTTAGCATTCAGTTCTTTTTCAAAATAATCGAACATCCAAACATCGTGATTACCTGTAAAAAGGTGCAATTCTACCCCCCTATCACTCAATTCAGCCAATTTTCCCAAAATTCGGATATAGCCTTTGGGCACTACCATACTGTATTCAAACCAAAAATCGAAAATATCACCCACAAGATACACGGCTTTCAATTTTTCATCTTTTGCAACCAGATCGAGCCAACGCAGAACACGACTTTCCCGCTCTTTTGCGGAGGGCGAATGCCAGGAAGGAATGCCGAGATGAAAGTCAGAAGCGAAATAGATCATTTAAAAGATAAAAGTTGAAGGATGAACCGGAGGTCCGTGAAACGAAAGTTGAAAGACTTAATCTATAACCTAAAACACAGAGGCGACAAGATTTGGGCAAAGGTCGAAGCAAGTACCGCTGTGGGTATTAACCTAAGAATTCTCAGAAAAACTTGATCCTGATCAGCAAAATGTTTTTATTTCAAAAATATTCAAACCATCAAAATAAAATATCACTATATTTGGGGTTATGTATATCAGACTTTCAAAACTAATGTAAAAATACAAAAAATTATAAAAACCTTATGAAAAACATAGTTGTAATAGGTGCGGGCACCATGGGCAACGGTATTGCCCACGTTTTTGCCATGAATGGCTACAGTGTAAGTCTGGTTGACATTTCTGCTGATGCATTGGCAAGAGCAGTTGCCACTATCGGGAAAAATTTGGACCGTATGGTAAGCAAAGCTTCAATTACAGAAGCAGACAAAGCAGCAGCATTAGCAAATATTGTAACAAATACCGACCTTTCGGCCGTTGCAGAAAATGCTGACCTGATCGTAGAGGCTGCCACTGAAAATGTAGATTTAAAATTGAAAATCTTCCGTCAAATGGACGAATTGGCTCCCGCAAACTGTATTTTGGCGACCAATACTTCTTCTATCTCCATCACACAGATTGCAGCTGTGACCAAACGTCCAAGTTTGGTAATCGGCATGCATTTTATGAATCCGGTTCCTGTCATGAAATTGGTGGAAGTCATTTGCGGTTATTCTACCTCAGCCGAGACATTAAAAACAATCATGGAACTTTCTGCCAAGCTAGGTAAAGCGCCTGTGGAAGTAAATGATTATCCCGGTTTCGTTGCCAACAGAATTCTGATGCCGATGATCAACGAAGCAATTTATACGCTATATGAAAGTGTAGCCGGTGTTGAAGAAATTGACACGGTGATGAAATTGGGTATGGCACATCCGATGGGTCCGCTGCAGTTGGCTGATTTTATCGGTCTGGATGTCTGTTTGTCAATACTCCGTGTATTACATGACGGTTTCGGAAATCCAAAATATGCCCCCTGTCCGCTTTTGGTAAACATGGTTACTGCCGGCAAAATGGGCGTAAAATCCGGTGAAGGTTTCTACTTACACACAGCAGGCAGCAAAGATTTGATAGTTGCGCCCCATTTTAAAAAATAATATTTCCTCCTTGCCCGATAGTGATTCAAACCATCGGGCAATTTTATGTAATTCGTGATTCGGAGCAG
This sequence comes from uncultured Bacteroidota bacterium, assembly GCA_903854205.1. GTDB lineage: Bacteria > Bacteroidota > Bacteroidia > Chitinophagales > Saprospiraceae > Saprospira. The sequence goes on from CAINVS010000568.1 coordinate 6,442, forward strand.
CCTAGACTTCCTTAGAAGAAGAAACAAATATCTGCGCAACAATAAACAGTTTGAGCGCATCAATCAATACCTCAATCAGATTATCTTGGCGGGGGCAATGCTTATTTTATCTGTAGTTATTGGTATAGTTGGTTTTATGACAGTAGGCGGCTATCATTTAATGGATGCCTTTTACATGACTGTCATTACGATTTCGACTGTCGGTTATGGAGAAATTCAGCCACTCGATTTTTGGGGGCGCATGTTTGCTTCTTTCCTTATTCTTACCAATTTAGGTATTTTCTCCTACGCTATCACGGTACTTTCCCGATTTGTGCTGGAGGGAGACCTTAGAAAGCTGCTTGCAGATTATAAAATTTATCACTATTAAACGGGTAAAATCAAAAAATACAAAATAATTACGCTAATCAATTGAAATACAATTGATAGTGCTTTGGTATTTTGAATTTTCAAAAACAACCTCCCCCTCAACTTTAAAACAAAGATACCTGTAATAC
>CAINVS010000569.1 GCA_903854205.1 uncultured Bacteroidota bacterium
ATTCTTGGAAAATTCTGTGGATTCACTTCACTCATCAGAGCATAAATTTTCTCAAAAACATCTTCAGCAGAAGGTTTGATAAAATAGTCAGCATCAGAGCCATAGGCGGGACGAACATCTTCGGCATGTATGGTCAGCGGTTCGGAATCGAGATGATAATAAGCTTTTTGTTCTATCAGGATTTTATCGAGAATATAGGCACTTGCCGCGCCGCTTACATCCTCATCCAAAACAACCAAACGATTAGTTTTTTTGACTGATTCAACGATACTGTGATGGATATCAAATGGCAACAATGACTGAACATCAATCAATTCTACAAAGATACCAGCCTCTTCAAGCTGTTTCAAGGCTTCCTGTGCAATGCGGACGCAGGAACCGTAGGTGACCAATGTAATATCGGTACCGCTGTGCAATACTTCGGGAACTCCTATGGGTACGGTAAACTCACCTAAATTTTCAGGCATCTGTTCTTTTAAGCGATAGCCGTTCAGACATTCAACCACCACGCAGGGATCATCAGATTTAAGCATGGTATTGTAAAAACCGACAGCACGGGTCATATCGCGTGGTACCAATACACAGATACCGCGAAGGCTGCTCAATAAAAGTCCCATTTGTGAACCGGAGTGCCAAATCCCTTCGAGGCGGTGACCGCGGGTTCGAATAATTGCCGGCGCCTGCTGTATGCTGTTTGAACGATAACGGACCGTTGCCAAATCATCTGAAAGTGCTGACGCTGCATAGATTAGGTAATCTAGATATTGAATTTCAGCCAGAGGGCGAAGTCCGCGCATCGACATACCAATTGCCTGACCGATAATAGTCCATTCGCGAATTCCAACATCGAAAATACGCTCAATCCCATATTTGTCCTGCATGCCCATGAAACCCTGATTTACATCACCAATTTTTCCAACATCTTCCCCAAAAGCAAAAAGCATTGGGTTTTTGCCAAAGTGATGATCGAAACAGGCATTTAAAATTTCAAAACCGCTTTTAACCGGAGAATCTTCGTTGTAAACCGGTTTGACCTCTGCTACATTGAGGGCTGCATATTTTGAATCGCTGTATAGTTTAGAAGTATAAATTTCTTTGAATTTGGCCAAAACTTCAGCAGTAAATTGCCCCAAAGCATCTTTTTCTGATGAATTTTCAAATCGCAGAGCATGCAATACCTGACGGCAGATTCTCACTACATCTTTATGGTTTGGGTCTACAGCCTTTGACAAGGCATCACGAAGTGCAGTGATTTTTTCTTTTTCGGAACTTACTGCAAGTAAAGCTTCTATATGGTTTAATGCTTTTGCAGTATTTTCTTTGATTGGAGAATTAAAACTGTTGAATGCAGCTTTAATGGCTTCCCGAACTTCCTTATTTGTTTCTTCCTGGAGCTGATTCAGTTCTTCAGCTGTTGCAGCGCCCTGTGAAATAAGCCAAGACTTCATTTGCTCTATTCCATCTTGTGTTTTCTCCCACTCTAGACGTTCTGTGCTTTTGTAACGTTCATGTGAACCTGAAGTAGAATGTCCCTGAGGTTGTGTGCACTCCTGTACGTGAAACAGGCATGGTGTATGGGTTTTACGTACTTTTTCTATAGCTTTTTCAAAAACTTCACGCAAAGCGGCATAGTCCCAACCTTTAACAGTATAAATGTCGACACCTTTACCGTTTTCATCAGAATTAAAACCCTTCAATACCTCAGAAATACTGCCTTTGGTAGTTTGAAATTGACGAGGAACCGAGATTCCGTAACCATCATCCCAGACAAAGACCGCAAGAGGAACCTGGAGAACACCTGCTGCATTGATAGTTTCCCAAAAAACACCTTCTGAAGTGGAGGCATCGCCTATTGTTACAAATGAAACCTCATTTCCGTTAACTGAAAAATTGTCAGCCTGACTGCCAATTATATCTTTACATTCGCGATATTTTTTCGATGCCAATGCCAAACCCAACGCACGTGCCATTTGGCCGGCTGTTGGTGAAATATCTGAACTGACATTTTTCATTTCTGTATGATTCAACCACTCGCCTTCTTTGTTAACCAAAGGAGTTGCAAAGTGAGCATTCATCTGTCTTCCGCCAGAGAACGGTTCCTGTTCGTCATCAGCGTGCGCGTATAACTGTGCATATAGCTGTTGCACAGTTGCAAGACCTGAAGCTAGCATAAAAGTCTGATCACGATAGTATCCCGAACGGAAATCTCCGGTTTTAAAGACTCTTGCCATAGCAATTTGAGCAATTTCTTTCCCATCACCGAATATACCAAATTTTGCTTTACCCCTCAATACTTCTTTTCTTCCGCTCAAACTGGCTTCACGACTAAGACAGGCAATTCGAAAATCTTCGATTGCTTCCTCCAAAAACTTCTTTGTATGTTTTGATTTTGAACCTTTTTTTAATGCTAAATTAATACGTTTTCTTACTTGACAATAAAGGTAACCATTAAAGTCGCAAATTTTACATTCACATCTTTTCTTTTTATGACTACATATAGAACCACCATGACATTTTATACATGCACTTTTATTTAAACAACCATGAATACATCTATTTTTTTCTAGATATTCTTTATGTGTTATTAA
>CAINVS010000570.1 GCA_903854205.1 uncultured Bacteroidota bacterium
TACTCATGGCAAATATCCATCCTCACATCAATTTCAATGGAAATGCTGAAGAAGCTTTTACTTTTTATAAATCAGTTTTTGGTGGAGAGTTCTCCAAAATCGTTCGACTTAAAGATATTGCTGGTCCTGACTTTCCGATTGCGGAAAACGAAGCACATAAAATATTGAATATCGCTTTGCCTATTGGTAATGCTATTTTAATGGGCAATGATGTACCTGAAGCACTAGGCCCAGTCAATGAAAATGAAAACAGATCTAAGATTGTTGTGACTGCAGAAAGCAAAGAAGAAGCCGATAAATTATTCCACGGACTTTCAGCGGGAGGAACTATTGAAATGCCCATTTCGGATACGCCATGGGGTAGTTATTTTGGGATGTTCAGGGATAAGTTTGGGATTGAGTGGATGGTGGAATATAGTCTGGTTTAATTACTTCAAACTGGGATTTCTTGTGTAGAAAGTTTACTTGCAATTTATTTTTTGCGTATAAATATTTTCAATATTTTTAAAGTGTATTTTTTCTTACTTGAATATTGAATTAAGTAAAAATATGAACATGATTTACTTCAAATATTATTAGGAAACCTGTTAAAGTGATTTTAGAATGAAAAAAATAATAACATATAAACTCCTTTTTTTGTTACTGGTTTTAACATCCTGCGCTTCATCTATTAAAACGCAAAATTCAAGTTCCAATACTAATTCAGAAGAAAAGATAATATCTGAAATTAGCACAACTAATCAGCTATCATTATCTAGAAAAGATATAGCTAATTTGTTTTGCAATAATTTGACAGAATATTTCAATGGTTATAAGTATTATAGTATTTCAACAGAAGTTTATTACGAAAATGAAAAACAAAATGATATTGCAACATCAAAAATAACTAAAAGAGGAAATCTTTACGATGTAGAATTTATTGGAGCTGCTGGCAGTTATGTAATAACTTTTTCAAACAAAAAATTTTATAAATCTGACGAAATACTAACATTTGTCAGACAAACTGTTTTGGGAAATGCAATCAGAAGTAAAGTTTATGATACTTTCATGGCATGGAAAAACAAAGAAGAAATTGCACTTAAATCTAATTACAAATCTTACCTATACAGAGAAGAATTAAATGCTGCAATTGAAATTGAAAATTGGTTTAATAGTTTGAGCTCTAATAGCGACTCCAAATAAATGCAATAGTCTCATGCAAACCATCACTTTGATAAGCACAGTGCACAAAGAAACAGGAAATTGTAATGCCAAAGAGTTGTGTAAAATTATTGAGATACTTAACCCTGATGTTATTTTTTTAGAAGCTCTTGAAGATACTTATAAAGCCTGTGATGTGCAGAGATTTTCTTCATATGGAATTTACCATACAAAGCTTGAAATAAAAGCTTTGCAGCATTATAGCCAAATTGCATCTTTTGATTATGTCCCAGTTCTTGATGACGGATTAACCGATGCATTTCATAATAAATTCAGTTTAGTTTGCAAGAATCACGAATATCAAATATTAATTGACAATTACAATTCTTTGGCTAGTTACAATGGTTTTAGATTTCTTAATAGTAAAGAAAGCAGGAATCTTCAAGATGAAATGCGAAAATTTGAAAATCATTACTTTAATGGCAGTGAGATAGAAATTGAGTTTAATAAAAGCATTGAAATATACGAAAACGCAATGATTGCTAATATTTATTCTTATTGTAAAAAGAATCATTTCAACAATGCAATCTTTTTATGTGGAGTAGCTCATCGAAAATCAATAATCGAAAAAATTGAAAAATTTCAATCTAACGAAGAAATAAAATTAAACTGGAAATTTTATACCGATTGAAAACAACTTATTTATGCGAGTTGAACTAAAAGATAAAGCCAAAATACAACATATCTACGAACGAAATAATTTGGCAAAAAGTCCTCTTATTAAAGAGAGTTCACTCCAAATGAAATCACTCCTACTTTTTTTCAGCTTATTGATTTGCAATTTGGCTCATCCACAAAATCAAAAGCTTGCTGCATACAAAATAGCCAACATCAACAAGGTAATTGCCTCTTTCAAACAAAATGATATCGGCAGGATTTCTAAACTAATCAATTATCCATTGCGCAGGGAATATCCAATTCCGGACATCAAAAATGAAAAAGAATTTAAACTCCGTTTCAAGCAAGTATTTGACGATTCGCTTGTACGAATGATTTGTCGTTCAAATACAAAACAATGGTCGGAGGCAGGTTGGAGAGGCATCATGCTGGATTACGGCATCGTTTGGATTGACAGTTATGATGGAAAAATCATTGCGGTCAATTATCAAAGCGATTTTGAAAAAAAATGGAGAATGGATTTGATTAAAAAAGAAAAAGCATCATTGCATTCCTCATTGCAACAATTTGAAACTCCACTCTACAAGATAAAAACCAAGAACAATCTGATAAGGATAGATGAATTGTCTGACAACAACTATCGATATGCATCCTGGAAAATCGGCAAAGCAGAATCTTCAGAACCGGACCTTGTATTAACCAACGGACAATTTGAATCTCTGGGGACTGGCGGAAATCATGTGATCAAATTCACCAACAACAATTTCAAATACCTGGTTTACAGAAACATCATAGGTGAAGATAAATCTCCGGACATTACGCTTGAGGTGGAGAAAGATGGGGAGGTGATTTTGAGTGAGGGAGGGAGTTTGGTGAAGCCATAATATTTGAAATACATTAAAGACAAAGTCTTTGGGCTCTATTAAACACCGGTCGGAGACCGGCGCTATTTCGTTACTTGCAATTTATTTTTTGAGTATAAATATTTTCAATATTTTTAAAGTGTATAATTCTTGTACTTGAATATTGGGCATTGGAATTATATCAATTGTGTTTCAATGTAATATCAACACTCAAAGTAAATCGATATAACAAGTCAACAGATATGAAGAATTTTATGATTTTTATTGGCGGATTTGTTGCAGGAATATTGGCGACAATTTTATTTGGATATTTTATTTCGGTAGCTAACAATCCAAGTGATGACGACAATCTTGGACTTACTGAATTTTCAAAAAAGGGTGACTGTTTAACAACTACCTCAAAAAATAAATCATCTGAAATAGACATTTTTCAAGTATTAGAGCCAAATATAGCATTGGGAAATGTAAAATACTATTCAGAAAAAAAAATTTCTGATGGTGACAGCTACCGTGATTATGATGTACGTAACGACGTGGTTGTATTGCTTATAAATTATGATGGCAAAACATTTTATGACGCCCAAAAAATAGAGGTATCTAATAAATGTTTAAGACAAATAGGTACATATCAATACACAACTAAAAACGATATTGGTAAAACTGTTCCTGCAGTTGTTATTGAATAAGTGCAACAAGTAGATTTAATAAATGCAACCAATTCTCTTATCACTTTTTTTATTAGCAATATTTGCTTTAAAATTTTTAGCTTTTGAATACAAGCGTAAATCAAGACGTGATTATTATAGAAATGTATATCTTAAATCTGTTGAGTGGCAAAGAAAACGTCAAGTTGTATTAAAAAGAGATAATTGGCGTTGTGTTTATTGTGGAGGTAAAGCTACACAAATCCATCACAAAAAATATGCGAAATACAACATTGGAAAAGAACCAATTGAATGGCTTGTTTCAGTTTGTAAATCCTGTCACGAGAAACAACATAGTTAGTAGAGAAATTGAATCCAAATTATCTTCCAAATTTTTCCGATGAAAAAAATCACAATTTTAACCCTAGCATTTTTCTTTACATGGCACAGTGCCTATTGTCAAAAAACAGCCTCTGAGTATATTGCAAAACAGCTGGAAAATACAAGGCTAGGTGATTCTTGCTTCAGTGGTTTTTATTTCATTAAGTTTTTAATTGGGAAAAATAATAAAGCAAAGGACATACAATTTTCGTCAGCAATGCCGATCATTTTACAAACACAAATTAAGCAAAGAATTGATAGTTCACTTCTATTTTTTGATCGCTCATTTTTAGCATCAGCAATAAAAAAAAATAAACAATTATTAATCCCGGTATTGTGTGTATACAATCTTGATTGCAAACTAAAGGGAAACAAATATCTTGATGAACTTAACCTGGACAGCACTGGAACTGAAAAATTTAAATACAACTTATTAAATGTCATTATATATGGCATTTTAGATTCATAGCTAAACCTTGAAACAACTTTTGGGAAATCTATGAACTTTGAATTCGAAAAAAATGAAGATTTTTTTGATGGCATAGTCGTTGACCCATGCTTGATTATTCAAAAACAGCAACAAGGTGCGAAGTATTGACAGCTTTTTGAACCAAAGAAGTTTTTATACTAAATAAGATATTATTAGTTGTAATGGCAATCAAGACAGAGTCTTTAAGCTCTGTTAAACACCGGTCAGAGACCGGCGCTATTTAGTCAGAGACCGGCACTATTTTGAATAATGAATCTAAAATTAAATCAATTAACAAATGAAATGTAAAGCCGCTTTAATTCTGGCCACAACAATCCTCCTGTTCTCAATCAGCTGTAAGCAAACTGCCACTTTACACAGATTTGATGATAAAAAAAGAATTTCTGTTTTTCAGTTAAGTGATTCCAGTTTAATGGCTGTGAAAAATTATCTAGCTGCTTTTTCTACAAAAAAAATTCAGGATACCATTATTATCATGTACGATTACAATCATGAAACCTGCTGGAATTTTATCGATCAAAATGAAACGGATGAAAAGTTAAAAGAAAGAGTCAAGTATATTCAAATAAATCAAGAGCAAATAGCCGCATCAAGGCCAGGCATTTCTTTCTTTGAATTCAGAGAACCCGGAAATGATATCAACAAAATAAAAAAATTCGACTCTACTATTATTATCGATCATAACCTCGAACTATACCATTTCTTTTTTAAAGAACGAAGTGTTTGTGGAAATTCGATTGTAATCTTACCTGACGGAAAGTATGTTTTCACAAGGTCTGACTCACATAAGGAGGCACTTTATTATTCCCAGGAACAAATCATCGGATTACTAAAAGTAAAATAATAACAATGCTCACTTTCTCTGATAAAAATGTAAAATCAATTGAACAAAAGGAGAATAAATTAGTCTTTGAGCTCTCTTAAACACCGATCAGAGAGATCGACGCTATTTCGTAGTTATGATTTCTTACAAGACAAAGTCTTTTGGGCTCTGTTAAACACCGGTCGGAGACCTACGCTATTTCGCATAAAAGTAAGTTAGGAATTTTTTGAAGAATATATTATTAGTTCGCTTCGTGCAATAGTAACTATTTTCAGACTAAGTCTTTTAGCTCTATTAAACACCGGTCAGAGACCGGCGCTATTTCGCAAAACAACAAACAAACAACCCCAAACACCAAACGCCAAACGTTTTATATAAACCTCCCCGTATTCCCCAGCTTCTTTTTCTTCATCTCCCCCGGCGTTCCCGCAAATACCAAATTACCACCACCCTCACCCGCTTCTGGACCGAGATCGATAATCCAGTCGCAGCTTTTTAAAACGTCGGTATTATGCTCTATGACAATGATGGAATGTCCTTGTTCCACTAACGCATTGAAAGAAGTTAATAGCTTTTTGATATCATGAAAATGCAAACCTGTAGTTGGCTCATCGAAAATAAATAAGATGCTGCCTTGTGATTTTCCTTTGCCTAAAAATGAAGCGAGTTTAACCCGTTGCGCTTCACCACCGCTCAAGGTGTTTGATGATTGTCCCAATTTCACATATCCCAAACCTACATCCGATAAAGGTTGTATCGCTTTGGCAATCGCCATACCGGTTTTTTCGTTGGTTTGAAAAAAGGCAATGGCTTCATCCACGCTCATCTGCAGTAAATCATGAATGTTCTTTCCGTTGTAAGTCACTTCCAGCACTTCTTCTTTGAA
>CAINVS010000571.1 GCA_903854205.1 uncultured Bacteroidota bacterium
CCATTTACAAAATTAAAGTCCAAAATATTTGGCATAAATCTGAAATTACACTGAAAACTCAGCAAATTTTCAAGAAAATTGGAATTGACTACCTAATTTAGTGCAGAGTTAGGGCTTAACATCAGCTTCTAGCTGAGTTTTAGCCGCTGCAATTTTATCTTTATGAAAAAGGAGCTATACCTGTAACGGATAGCTCCTAATTTTTATTTTTTTTGTCGGTTAAAAGTGAAAAAAATTGATAAATTATTATTGTTTGTTTAAGTTTTAATACAAAAGAAACTTGAGGGTTTCTCCATTGAAACTTAGTATATAAAGCCCTTTTGGTAAATCCTGCAAATCAATTTGCTGTGGACTATCAACTTGCTTATCAAATACTTTTAAACCCTGAATATTATAAATGACAGCAGTACCCGATTCTTCAAAATTCACCCAAAAGCTACCTCTGTTTGGATTTGGTATGATGCTAAATTTATTTTTTGATAGCTTTTCAGAATTTGTAACGGTAAAACAGGCAGTGCTATAATTACATCCTCCGAAACTAAGTTCTGCACGATAAGAACCAGGTGGAACCGGACTGAGTGCAGCGCTGTTTTCGCCCGATAAAGGCAAACCGCTTATGCAATTGAACCATTGGTAAGTATCCGCCCCAAACTGAGCACTGAGCATATCATTGTCATAAGTGATGGTACTGTCGAAAACCGGCTGCGGCTGCAGGGGGCAGATATTGTGCATCAATGCCATCCATTTTGGCGCATTGCTGCTGTCGGGAACAAGGTCTATATCGTCCAGATGCCCGAATGACCCCCAACCTGTTTCATTGATTCGGGCCAGATTGTATGCAATGGCGAGGTCGGTTCCCAATCTTTTCAGCGTATCGATTACCTCATTGTAAAGGTTGTACATGTCGGGATGAAACTGTGCATCCCAAACCGCCTGAGTATGTGGATAAATTCCAAAATCGGTCATATGCTGTCCGCCTTCGTAATTGACAATTTTTTTAGCGTGGAGCGAGGCATTTCTGTAATCGGCTCTCATGGTTGAAAGCGTACTGCGCCAATAATCTCTTGAGCATTGTATGATTTCTGCAGCTGTGGTAGTAGAATCGAAATTTGCCGCGCAGGCCGAACCGTTATAACTGAAATACCAGGCCGGACTGAGATAGTCGTACTCATCGGAATTCAAATGTGCTAAAACCATAGCCCCGTAGGTTGGATAGGCCCCCTGTGTATTCAAGACCCTGTGCAGACGCGATGGATGTTCAGAAAATTCTTCGGTCCAAATTTTGAATGCTTTGCGACAACGTTCGGCATAACGGCGCGGATAGGCAATGTTCTGCGGCTCATTTTGTGCTACCTCATGTGCCTGCGGGAACATCCAGTTCCAAACCTCGTTGGAATACTCCAGGTAAATTTCCAGATTACAGTCGAGGCTGTCTCTAAACAGTTGAGCCATCTTGCGGATATAATCTTCAGAAGCAGTATGCGGAATGTTTATCCAGACATTTTTCCCTGTGATATTGGCCATTTCGATGATGTATTCGTATGACATGCCGAAACGGATACTCTGCGAATAGAAATGTTTTTTCTTGCGGTCGCCCCATTCCAGATGCGGAAATGCCGAATTGGTAGCCAAAACATCCATAAAACGTATGGTGGAAAAGGTCTGAATTTTATCAAGAAAGACCTCGTAGAAAGGATTTTGAAGATAATTGCTCTCGTGTTGCGGTCTTAGAATTCTGATATTTCTTACATGATTGCCCAAGGCAGATGAATCGATATTGAACCAGACATTGTTGTAGTATCCTGCAGCAATTCTAAATTCAATTCGTCCGGGAACCGAGGAAATCAAGGTCATGCCATTCAACTGAAAAGTTCCAATGCCATCATACAACATCACATAATCACCAGGCGGAATATGCCCAATGGCAGAAATAATACCCCTCGCTTTTTGAGGACCCAGACTGCTATTGAATGGAATTTGCAGGGGATATCCTGCCGAGTCAGTCGGCATTTCATTGCGCATTTGCGAATCCCATGGACTAGACCCGCTGGCATTGTAGGTAATCCATTCGCCTGCATCAGTAAATAAGTTTGTAAAGAGGCGCTGTCGATCGTAATAACTGGTCCCATCGAGATTTATACCCAGATTTAAACAAGGCGGAACTGTCCAACCCGGGCAATTTGTACTGTCAAAACTCATATAAACCCTGAAACTGTCGCGGCAACCCGCAGCATTAGATACCGAAATGGTATAGGTTCCTATGCCCAAACTGTCAAAATTGAAATTATTATCGGCAGTTCTAATAGTATCTCCTGTTGCGTTATACATTGAAACATTCGCTGTACCCGGATAGACCCTGATGGAGCCGAAACTATTGGCACAGGATGGCCTCGAAGCGGATTCCATATAGGCATAGCAGGGGTAAGTGCCTGCCGAATCACGGACAGTGACAGTTCCATAGGCCGTATGTGTCAATCCGCCCGAGTCTCGTATGCGCAGCGTTGGCCTGAATATGCCCAGATAAGTGTAAATATGCGATGCAAAGGGCGTGGCAGTAGTATCTATATTACCATCGCCATAATTCCAAATGAATTCAGGCGCCAAAGGCCCATCAACATCAGCCGAGGCGGAGCCATCGAAACTGACTGACAAAGGACTTACACCATCTGCAGGAGTAGTTGTAAACGCTGCAAAAGGCGGCGTGTTGATGGCAATAAAACTGTCGGGTGTGGCACAGGCATAGCTGCCCGCAAGGCGGATTTCATCCAAAGAACCTTGTCTGACTGCGCTTCCCAAATATAAGGCAACTGCCAGATACTCCATATTGCTTGTGCTGTTCACAAGAATATCCGGACTTGGCTCTGCTCCTGCAATCTGTGTCGGATTAATCCAGGCAGATACGGTTCCTCCGTTGGCCAAAAATTCAATTTTTACAACCAGCAAAGCTGCTGAACCTATTTGTACAATTTTGTTGGAATTATACACATTACCATCGATGGAAATTCCCCAAAAACGGTCTGTTCCAACATTGGATGCTGTTCCGAAATATCCCATCTGCATGCGTGGATTGGCATTCGTGACCCAGGCAACTCCATTGCCACCCTGCAACATTACATTCACTCTTTCATCGTTGGCCACTTCCTTTCGGATGACTGCGCTGAAATATAAAGTGGAACCAGGCTGTCCCAACTTGCCATTCGACTTTCGGTAGGCGCTGAATGGCCCATTGCTGCTTAGATCCAGTTTTCTGCCTGCCGAGAGATAGGCAATGCCGCCCATCATGTGATTGCCTGAACTTAACAAAGAAGGGTAATACATATTTGGCTGAGCCGCGGCCATAAAACCCGGAAAAGTACTGTTGCTGTTTTGAACATTCCAGGGCGATTCCCATCCGGTACCGCCATATGCATCGTGTAAAATAGTGCTATCTGAATAAGGAAAACCCTCGTAAGCCAGGTATTGACAAGGTTGTGCGCTCAGATTTAAAACAGAAAATATTAATAAGCTGTAAATCAGAGTTCTAACTTTATTATTGATGAGATTCGACATTTTTATTACAATCTATATGGCATTCAAATTCTATCATTTACCCAGTTTTTCCCTTGCCTTCCAAATAATATCCCAATCATTAGCAGGTTGATAATCTTTGGCATAGAAAAGGTTAATTCGGTGTATAGTTTGCGGACTTTCGGGCTTATAGGGCAGTGCATCGCCAGGATTCAGTAATGCGGGGCGTAGTTTTGGCAGATTTTTCAATTGGATATCGCCCGCATTGTAACCCACCCAAGATTTTTTTCCAATCAGTACTAAAAAGGCATTTTTTAAAATTCCGCCAAGGGGTTTCCAAAACCAGATTGAAACAGGAAATAGTAACAATAGCATCAAGCTTAGACTAATATCCAGTACTCTTTTATTGCGTCGTTGAATGGAAGATGCAATTTTGAAATTGATGTCAATGGTGTAAAGGTCGCCGGCACTATCTTTTGAGTTGGAGCCAATGATGCTGCCACTTTGCTCAGGTACAATTTTGTAATTTATATCGGGCCCCAGACTGCTCATCCAGTAGATAATTTTCTCGGAACTGATGTCTTTGCCGCAAAAGATAATTTCATTAACGCTATAAATACCAACGATTTCTTTAAGTTGAGCGACCGAACCAAGATAGTTGTCATAATCGACATCAGCTTCAGATGGGGAAACAATTCCGACCATATTTACATCGACTCTGGCCGAGTAGAGCAGTTCTAAAACTCTTTTACTTTCAGATAGTTCGCCTATGATAATCAGTTTATTGTTTCGTGGCTCATCAATGATAAAACTTCCTTTGCGGATAAAGGCAAAGATGCTTCGCAGTCCCAAAGTGCTTAAAATTGTCCAGAAAGTACCAAAAACAATGAGCATGCGGGAGGCACGCAGATGTGAGGGTAAAAATCCGTAGACTGCTGAAATAACCAAAGAACCGATGACAATACCCGATATGAGGTGTCGGACACGACCTGTTTTATCATAGCCACCCCGAAGATAAACCGTAAAAAGCCAGATGAAGATATAAAGCGGATAATTAAAATAAAGCAGACTGTCCTTGAAATAAAGCGGATCGTGAAAGCGAAGTGTCGCCCAAAGATCTTTGATGAAATACATCCCAACAAATATAATAGAAGCATCGAGCAGCGGTTTGTACCAATTTCTGAGGGTATTTGAAAAAAGTGTCAAACCAGCCCTGAACCAGATGGCCGCATTCAGCATCAGAATAAAAAGCCCTGCCTTATTTCCACCAAAATGTTTTCGTGCAAAAATGATCATGGCCTGATAAAAGGTCTTCACATAGTTGAGGCTTCCTTTTTTGGTGCTTTCGCCTTTGTAGTGGAGAATGGTAGTATCGGCAAAATAATAGTTTTTGAAACCGGCCTGTACCACACGGTAAGAGAGGTCAATATCTTCGCCGTACATAAAAAAGGCCTCGTCCAAGAGCCCGATTTTATCGAGGACTGACTTGCGCAAGAGCATAAAAGCCCCCGAAAGGACATCCACTTCATGTGTTTCATCCTCGCTGAGATAACCCAGATGATAGCGATTGAATCGTTTTGATTTTGGAAAGAGTTTTGAAAATCCGAAGGTCTTGTAAAAAGCCACTTTGGGCGAAGGAAAGCCACGTTTCGACTCAGGCAGAAAATTGCCTTTACCGTCAATCATTTTTACGCCCAGTCCGCCAGCATTTGGATTTGCATCCATGAAGGCAACTGTTTTTTCAAATGTATCTTCGCGAACTACCGTATCGGGATTGAGCAACAAGACATATTCGCCTTTAGATAAATGAATTGCCTGATTGTTAGCCTTTGAAAAACCAACGTTATCTTTGTTGGCAATGACCTGCACTTCGGGAAATTTTTCGCGTACCATCGCCACCGAGTCATCAACTGAATTATTGTCAACAACAAATACCTCCGTCTCAACACGGGCAGCTGCCTTGCGCACTGAAAGCAGGGCCTGCTCCAGAAAGTACTGAACGTTGTAATTGACAATGATAATCGATAATTTCATTATTGAGTACTTTGGTAGAGGATAGTGAGTAGAGGGTATTAAAATAATTTTGAAAGTAAAACGGAACAAAAATACAGGAAAGCAAGAAAATTATCTTAGGATTTATATCATTCTTGAATTTCTTTTCAAAGCCTCAATAGCAGAAAGTGTTTTTGCAATATTTATTTAACACTGAAACCGAGCAGCAAATTATTCTACACGGTACTAAGTACCCTCTACTTTCTACTAACTTTTATTCATTCTTATAAGGAATTCTGGATATTATACTTCTTCCCAAAGTCAGTTCATCAGCATATTCCAATTCTCCGCCAAAAGAAACTCCGCGGGAGATAGTAGAAATTTTAATTTCGTAATCCTTCAATTGCTTAGAAATATAGTAAATCGTAGTATCTCCCTCTATCGTCGGGCTCAACGCCATGACCATCTCTTTTACTTCACCGCTGCGTACCCGATCCACCAAAGTATGTATATTCAGCTCATTGGGGCCAATACCTTCAATGGGGGAAATAATCCCGCCCAGCACATGATAGACACCGTTGTACTGTTGCGTATTTTCAATAGCCATCGCATCTTTGATACTTTCCACCACACAAACCAAACTCTGTTCTCTTTTGGGGGACATGCATGGATTGCAGAGCTCTCCGTCTGCAATATTATGGCATTTTTTGCAAAATTTTATGTTAATCCTCATACCGAGAATCGCCCCGCAAAATTCTTCTACCGATTCCTTGTCACTTTGCAGAATGTGTAATGCCAGGCGCAAAGCTGTTTTTTTGCCGATACCGGGTAAGGTGGCGAGAGCATTTACTGCATTTTCAAGCAGTTTGGAAGAGATGTTCATTTATAACTTATTGATGTGCGGATATGTGGATGTGAAGATGTGCGGATGCAGTCATGGTGCAAATCTTCAAATTAATTATTTTGTATTCGACAGTTGACGTATTTTCTTATCTAAATGATAAATTACTGCCTGACAGTAAGGTTCATATAAACAATTATTTTCTGTATTCCATTCTTCCCTTACTTTTTGCACAACTGATAATTTCCAATTTGAATTTCCATGCCTCCTGTCCAATTCAGCGAAAGCAGCATCAATTGCATGTTTCTGGCATTTACGAACCAGTTTTTAAAATCGGAAAAAAGCGCAATGTCCTCTTCAAAAGTTTCATCATAAGGAGCTGATACTTTATTTGAACTTTTAAAATCTTGAGGTGAGAAGGAACGGGAAGTTTTATAGTATTGCAGTATTGGTAGAGATTTGTTCAAATTAGAATTAATTTTTCTAATATTATTGCCTTCCTGTAGCTGTAAATCGCCACCTTTTCTTTGATATGCACTGAAAATCAATTCATCTATTTCTGAATTTATGTAAATTATAGTTTGAAGATTATCCTTATCATCATTCACATAATTTTTACTCCAATGGTTTGAAGTAATATTATTATTAATTTTTTGCTTAAATGAATACAATAACATATCCATCCCATCCAACAAACTGCTTTTCCCTGCGCCATTAACACCCACAAGTACATTCACCTTAGTGTCTAATTCCAAAGTAAGCTGATTTTTAAACCCACGAAACCCTTCTACCTGAAATTTTGTGATATGCATAATTAATTATTTTTGATCATCCTCAAATTTTCAAATCTTCAAATTATTTAAAGAATCGTATCATCCAAAAAGTCCTTCTGATCGGGATAATCCGTAGTATAATGCAGTCCGCGACTCTCATGTCTTGTAGCTGCCGATCTTGTAATAAGATAAGCCATCGTAATGAGGTTGCGCAGTTCGCAGAGTTGCGGAGAAATTGTGGTGGAATTGTAGAGCGTTTCTGTTTCCTCATAGAGAATATGCAGACGGTCGTAGGCGCGTTGCAGACGCACATTGCTGCGCACAATACCCACATAGCTACTCATGATTTCTTTTAGTTCCTTCAAACTTTGGGTAATCAAAACCATCTCTTTCGGGTCGGAGGTACCTTCAGCATTCCAGTTGGGAATACCTTCTTTCCAGTCCAAACTGTCAATTCGTTGCGATAATTCCAAAAAGATTCTGTGTCCAAACACAAGTCCTTCCAAAAGTGAATTGGAAGCCAAGCGGTTGGCACCGTGCAGACCCGTACTGGTACATTCACCGCAGGCATAAAGGTTATGGATGGAAGTACGGCCCAATGCGTCGGTTTTGATACCGCCGCATAGATAATGACAGGCAGGAACAACCGGAATCATTGTCTGCATAGGGTCAATACCCAATCCGACACATTTATTATAGATTGTCGGAAAATGTTTGAGAAATTCCTCTTTGTTCAAATGACGGCAGTCCAGATACATATGCTCTGTACCCCGCTGTTTTATTTCATTATCGATGGCTCTTGCAACAATATCGCGTGGGGCGAGAGACTTGCGAGCGTCGTATTTTTGCATAAATTCATTGCCATCGGCATCTTTCAAGATTCCACCAAACCCACGTACGGCTTCCGATACCAGAAATACCGGATTTTCTCCGGCAGGATTGAAGAGTGCTGTAGGGTGAAACTGAATAAACTCCATGTTCTCCACACGGCCTTTGGCACGATAGACCATCGCAATACCATCGCCGGTAGCAATTACAGGATTGGTAGTTGCTTTGTACACCTGTCCTGCCCCACCCGATGCCATCACAGTAGCTTTGGCCAAAATGGTTTCAATGATATTGGTTTCTCTGTTCAGCGCATAGCAGCCGTAACATTCTATATTTGAACTGAGTCTCGTAACCCACCGGCCCAAATGGTGCTGCGTGATGATGTCGATAGCAAAATATTGGTCGAGAATCTCCAAATTGGCCAGCTGCCCGGCTTTTTCAAGCAATGCACGCTGAATTTCCCAACCTGTCAGGTCTTTATAGTGAAGTATTCTATTCTCCGAATGTCCGCCCTCGCGGCCCAAATCATATAAACTTCCGGTTTTATCTTTATCGAAACGTGTACCCCAATTGATAAGTTCATTGACACGAACAGGTCCTTCTTTAACAACGATTTCTACAATTTCTTCTTTGCAGAGGCCATCACCGGCATCCAAAGTATCTTCGATATGTTTTTGGTAGGAATCCTTATTATCATCCCAAACAGCGGCAACACCACCCTGTGCATAGCGGGTATTACTTTCGCCCGGGTCAGTCTTTGTCAGAACACAAATCGATTTGTCAGGATGATTTTCGGCCATTTTTATAGCAAATGTCAGCCCGGCAACACCGGAACCTACAACCAGAATATCTACTTTTTTCATGTCAGGATTCAAAATTTGAAATTAATGGAATTGAATTGCCTTCAATAAAGCAGTCCAATAATGGCCGCAATGGCCAAAAAATCGCTTAGAACATACTAAGATAGATAAAACGTTCTGAATTCTAAAAGAGAAATAAGCCGTAATGTTCAAAGCATTTGAAAAATCAACTCAACTGATGATATTGCTCAGTTATTTCGTTTTAAATTAGCTGTAGCTTTGGGAAAATAATCAATATTTACATCATGGAACTGAAACAACTGGAAAAACAATTGCAGGTTGAAACTGACACTGCTTTTTTATATGAAAGCATCGCTGCTATTCAAAAAGATGAGAATTTAAAAAAGGTCTTGCTGGCTTTGGCCGAAATTGAAAAGCAGCATGCAATAAGAATATTGGCACTTCTGCAAAAAGAAAATTCATCCTACAATGCAGTGCTGCCAAGCAGCAGAGCCAAATGGCAACTGCGGATGGGTAAAATTTTTGGATATGACTCCATCATCAGCGGTCTCATGGGCATAGAAAAACAGGTGGCCAAATCGAGTATCCAACAAAAAATTCAAAAAGGGGAGCCTATCAGCGGAAGTGAACACAATCACCTGCGCATATTGGAATCGGTGACTAACAATAAAAATATGCAGATTTCCAGTGGTCTGCTCTCCAAGTTTGAGGGCAGACACAAATCTGTAGGTGGCAATGCTCTGCGTGCAGCTGTTTTGGGTGCCAATGACGGACTTGTTTCCAATATGTCACTGGTAATGGGTATTGCAGGTGCGGCAGCCAGCAACGAAACTATTCTTTTAACCGGAATCGCCGGACTTATGGCCGGTTCCATTTCTATGGCCTTGGGTGAATGGCTGTCGGTACAAAGTTCACGCGAACTATATCTGCAACAGATAGCCCTGGAAACTCAGGAATTGGAGGCTTCACCGGAAGATGAAAAGAAAGAGCTGATTCTGCTCTATCAGGCAAAGGGAATGGATGCCGAAAATGCGGAGAAATTAGCGGAGAAAGCCTTTTCTGACCATGATACTGCGCTGAACGCACTCATTGTAGAGGAATTGGGTATTAACAGAGAGGAATTAGGCGGCTCGGCCTGGGAAGCGGCTATTGCCTCTTTCTTTCTTTTTGCTGCAGGTGCAGTCATTCCGGTATTTCCATACTTTTTCATGAGCGGTTTTCCTGCCATGTATGTCAGTCTAAGCGGCAGTGTTCTGGGGCTTTTTGCAATTGGCTCCGTCATCACACTATTTACCGGCAAAAGCATTTGGTATTCGGGTTTCCGTCAGGTATTGTTCGGACTTGCTGCGGCAGCAATAACTTATGGTATCGGTGCACTGATTGGGGTGCAAATGGCCGGATAAAAAGTTTAAAATTAAATTAAATACCGGAAACTTTTGTGCCGCTGAAAGGTTGAAATCTTACATTTCCATGTTAAAAAAATCCTTTTTTATGGAAATCAACAAAAAACAACTGATCGAGCAGCTGCAATATTTGGCTGCCAATGACAATGCAGCTTTCAATGAAATTTTGAAAACGATTTCTAATTATTTTTGAAAACAGAATGAAATTTTAATAACATACTTTTTTTAACTTAAACACTTAGCGGGATAGTGTCAGTAATTGATACTTATGGCGGAAATTATGTTCCTCCTTCAAATTTATTGAATGAATCTGCCCTGGACTATCTTGTTGAAATTGTAGAACATGGAATTTTGTTTAGTTTGTAGTGAAGATATAAACTGTTTAAATTTATTTTTGTAATTCCAATCACAGAAGGAATTGAAATTCCTCTACTCAGAATTTAAAAAATTTAAATAATATCTATATCTTGTGTTTCAATTCGGTACAAGAAACCTTAAAAAGGTCATACTTTATTTATTTCAAATTTCAATCGACATAAAATGGCAAAAGAAGTTATCAAAGAAGACCTCTACGATGCATTCGGTGAATTGCTTTATGCTATTTCCACTATAGACGGAGAGGTACAAGAAGAAGAAGCGCTAAAAATTGAAGCGCTGCTTACCGGTCACGAAGGCGCAGAGGAAATGATGTGGTCTTTCCAATATGAGTTTGAAAATAAAAAAACAGTGGCAGAATCCTGCAATAAGGCTTTGGCTGTTTGTCAGCTCTATGGTCCCTGCCCCGATTATCCTTTTCTTATCAATGCACTGAAAAAGGTTGCTGCTGTGAGCAAAGGAATGGACGAAGAAGAAAAAAATCTTATTGATTCTTTTGAAAAAGAGTTATTGTCTATCAGTTAGATCAACTTTGTGATTTTCTGTAAAACATAAATAAATCAATCCCAATTCCGATTGGGGTTGATTTATTGTTTTATAGAATTGAAATATTGTCGGAAAAATAGTGGCAAACCAGTCAGAAAAAATATTAACCCGAATCAAGAGTTGAGTTCTTTTGTATAAATTTTATTATGAAATACTAAGAATTACAGGGCTAAGGCAGCGTTCAGTTGTGGAAAGCAGCATGTGCAATATTA
>CAINVS010000572.1 GCA_903854205.1 uncultured Bacteroidota bacterium
TCCAGATCAGCATCAGTATATTAAATCCGATAAAACTGTATTTAATTATTTTTCCAAAAAAGATACGTTTTCTTTTTTTTAGCGGAGCAGCACATTTTGGACAGTTATAAGCATTGTCACTTACATCAGTTCCGCATTCTTTGCAATTAATTAGAGCCATTTTCTTAGGGTTTAATTGTTTTTGAATTATTCGGATCAGGGTTAAAACAAAACCCCTTCTTTTTGCAAAGAAAGGGTTTTGTTGTTTTTAGCTGTTTTTGTTATTTCACAATCAGCTTTTCCAGCAACTCATAGCCTTCTGCTTTTACTTTCAAGCTGTATATTCCGGCGCTGAATTTTGAGACATCAAGAGTCAAAACATTCGTATTTATTCTTTTTTCATGGTAAACTGATTTTCCGGTCAAGTCAAATATTTCCACCGATTCAATGTTTTTATTGCTGTTGTCTATATACAGCAGCTCTGAAGCCGGATTGGGATAAACTTTTAGGGTTGGTAATGCTGCCTCAGTGACAGCTGTTGTATTTGTGCCGAGGAAGTGAAAGGTTACCGAATTATTTCCGGCATTGGGACTCACAAGTGAGTCATTGGCAAGGTTGTAATAAATATCAGCAGGATTGTTGAGCCCGCTTATCACCGATAGAGGAGCAGCTGTAAAACCGCTGTCAAATTCATAAACTGACTGTCCGCTCCAGGCAGAAACGAAGTAATTTCCATCATTGTCACGGACAATTCCATCGCAATTGCCAAGTGTCGTTGCCACAACCTGTGTCACCGCAGAATCGGACAAAGTTGCCTGCATGATTGGCGCATTCGTACCCCAGGTTACCCAGATAATCCGCTGATTTGTGCCATCGTAAATAATGCCGTTGGGACTCTTGGCCAAACCTGTCACAAATGTTGTATAGGTTTGTGCCGCAATATTGATTTTAAACACCTTCTTGGCGGAAAAATCGGTGGCATAAAGATAGTCAGCACCATCAGAACAGATGCCATTCATGAAAGTAGCACCGAGATTCAGATTCATCACGGATGCTGCAGTTGTGAGGTCAAAACCTTTTACGGAACTGCCGTCGCAGACAAATAGGGTGTTGCCTACAATCTCCAAACCATGCGGACCGCTCGAAATGGCATTGGTAAATACACTGAGATTTCCACCCGCATCTCGGGCCAGGATCTCGTTGTTACCGTTGTTTGAAATAAAATAGCGGTTATTGGCCGTATCAAATACGATGCTTTCAGGTGCACTGAGGCTTTGGGCGCTCATTGTGAATGAGATAAATAGGAAAATGAAAAGGAATGTGAGTTTCATAAAATGGATATTAGATTTGAGAATTAGATATTAGATTTGAGAATTAGGAGCTCTTTAATTTTTTAATCGAATGTAGATATATTTAATTTTGAATAAAATCTGTGAAAAATCTGTGTTATCCGTGGTAAAAAATAAAGGAAGTTGAAGCTTTTTCGCCACGCTTCATACCTTCATAACACTTGAATGCTTAAAAAAAACACATCTCATCTTTGCGAACTTTGCGCATATCTTTGCGTGCTTTGCGGTTAATTTTAGATCAGTATCAACATACCGGAGGCTGAAGCCACCGTCTCAGTAGGGTATTTGCTTCGGAAGGCTAAAGCTTTTTCGCCACGCTTCATACCTTCATAATTGTAGAGCTCACTCCGTTCGGTTCTTGAATGCTTAAAAAAAACACATCTCATCTTTGCGAACTTTGCGCGTATCTTTGCGTGCTTTGCGGTTAAATTTTAGATCAGTATCAACATACCGGAGGCTTAAGCCACCGTCTCAGTAGGGTATTTGCATCGGAAGGCTAAAGCCTTTCCTTCGCTTCATATCTTCATAATTGTAGACCTCACTCCGTTCGGTTCTTGAATGCTTAAAAAAACACATCTCATCTTTGCGAACTTTGCGTGTACCTCTGCGAACTTTGCGGTTAAATTTTGTATTGATATCACCACAACTTGTCCCGACCCAAGACGGGATCACCACATCAACCTCTATCCGCCGCATCCAAGCCACCAAAAATCAGCACCTTAAACTCTCCCACAGTAATATTTGCCTGATTGGTATAAGCACTGCGGAGATCCGTCATCGTCGATGATTTATGCCCCACGCCAAGGCAGATATCATAAAGTCTCAGCACTTTCAGTTTTGAATTTTCGGCATATTTTTTCTCGCCTGCTCTGCAAACAATCACCCTGATTGGCAATGAGTTCTGATGAGAACGGTAGAAAAGATGAAAGCCCTGTTCATTTTTCAGAAGGTCATACACTGCGTAACCATCCACTTCAATACAATTGTCGAGCAATTTGTAACTGAGGTCGAGATTATTTAGCAAATCGCTGTAAATACTTTTCAAATAGTCAGTTTCATCCATGCCCTGACCCTGAATGACCGATTCTATGTGAATTTCAATCTGATCTACCTCATAAGCAGATGCAGCCTGCGAGGCCATATTCAGATAAGCGATGTCTACGTAGTCCTGAATATAAGCGGTCTGTGCCCGTTCAAACTGTTCCGGAGCATTTTGATAAACATAACGCAGTTCGTCTAGGGCCGATTGTTGGAACAAAAGGTCTTTCTGAAGGATTTTTTCAATTTTTGAACTGTCATCCCTTTTGTAGATAATACTGCTGGTTCCGGCGCTTTTCAGTCGGAAAACATTCTGATTCAGTTTGTCCTCATAGTCCGATTTGAAGCCAAGCACCACCATTTTTAAGTACTCTTTTTTCTTGAAAAGCTGATTTTTTAACTGATAGAACATCCAGTCATCGTTATCATCATCATCATCATCATCTTCTTCTTCTTCTTCTTCTTCAAAATCATCATCTTCAAATTCCTCAGGCTCTTCGTAGTATTCATCATCGAAGGAACCTTCCAGATAATCCTCCAGTTTCTCCACCTTTTTGAGCAGCCTGCTGTAATAAATTTTCATTTCTTTTTCAACAGGTACTTTGGGCAACCAGTTTTCCTGAATGGGATCTACAAAATCCAACGCCTCGATACGCGGAAAGAGTTTACCCTCTTTCAATTGTATATCGAAGAGGATAGGTACATCACTGTGCGTTTTGATGAGCTGATCGGCAGTAAAGGCTGTCAGGTCTCTTTCAATCTGACGTTTCAGGGCCCTGCCGCCCATTTTTTCATTGTAGCCCCGCTGAGCAACCCATTCCAAGGCTGCAGGCGAGATATTCAGGATGGTCGTGCGGCGCACAAAACCGTCGCGGGAAAGCAGCTGTTTGATCTGCAGTTTGGCAATTTCCAGAATATGTTCCAATCCCAAACCTTTGAAAATGACAATCTGATCTATACGATTGACAAATTCAGGACGGAAAAAATTCTCAACTGCCTTTCGGTAAACGGCAGCTTCATTTCGGCTGCTTGTTTCAAAACCCAGTTGTGCCGACACATCTGAAGCACCGACATTGGAAGTCATGATGATAATGGTATTGACAAAATCGACCGTACGGCCCAGAGAATCGGTCAGACGTCCGTCATCCAAGACCTGTAAAAGCAGGTCGTGCACCTTGGGGTGCGCCTTTTCGATCTCATCAAAAAGTATGATGCCAAAAGGATTGTAACGGATTTTACCGGTAAGCTGCCCTTCGGGATTATAGTAATCGCCAATCAGGCGGGAAACAGCACCCGAGTCGATATATTCGTTCATATCGAAACGCAGGATTTTATCCTCATCACCCAAAAGATAACGGCAGATAATCTTTGCGGCCTCTGTTTTTCCAACTCCGGTGGGACCTATAAAGAGAAAGGAACCCAGGGGTTTCTGCGGATTCTGCAAACGGGCTTTTATCAGATGTATGACATTGGTTAGACTTTCAACGGCGTCAGGCTGCCCAATTAGCGCCGCGTCAATATTGTTTCTGACCTCATTTTCTTCAAAAATATAGTTGTCGTCGAAGATCTGAGCATTCAGGCCGCTGTAATGTTTAAATTCTTCCTGAACATGTTCCACATCAATATACTGATGTCTGAATTTCACAGCAATCTGTGTCATAAGTTTTGCCACTGAACCGGGTAATGCGCGTCTTTTGAAATAGTTGCGGTGAATATTGAACAGTTGACGTACAGCGGGAATACTCAGCACACAGTCATTGTCCAATTCCAGTTTTTTTCTCAGTTCCAATACCATGCGAAGGGCATCCTGCTGCTTAGGTTCGGGCACACGGGTTACCTGAAAAAGATCGGCAAAACGACGGTCTTTTTCCTGTACCAGTTTCCATTCCTCATTGCTTGCAATGAGAATTACCTGTAAAGTTCTGTTTTCCAGATAAGGTTTCAATACATCACTCAGCGTCATGCTGTTTTGAGATGATTTTCCTATTCTTAGTAGTGCTACGGGGTTGTCAATCAGTATTTTATCGGCCAGATTTGTTTTTGACTGTCCCGAAAGTCTATTTTGCACATAATGCAGAATGGACTCGAATCGTTTTTGCCACATACCCACCACGCTCATTCCGGCTATGATTCGGCCCGGATCGATATGCCACATTTTCTGAAGCTCATAATCCTGTTTCTCACTATCTTCCAGCGATTTCATATAGCGATAAACCACTTCATGAATCAAACTGTGTTTACCGACACCTTCAGGGCCTACCAATACAATTGGTGTATTTTCTTCGTGGTAAACTGTGTTAAACAGCTGTCTTACAATGTCATCCCTGTAGAATGCTCTTTTCAGCTCCAGAGGATAACTCTCATTCAAATTGAAGCCCACCTGTTCAATTTCGCTTTCTCCGTTGAAATCCCTGTTGCCGGAGAAAAAGGAAAAAAACCAGTCATTGTCGGAACTTTCAAAATTAAAACCGGCATTTTCTATTTTGATGGAAAGTTCAATTGTTGTAATAAATTCACCTTTTGAAGCCTGATGTGAATCCATGACCCAATTGTTGAGTTCATGCTGTTTTTTATAACTTTTGATTAGTCCGTCAATTGCCTCCTGTGCCTTTTGTACTATGCCGTTTCCTTTCAGATCTGCTTCGTCAATGATAAAAGTATGGGAATTAAAGCCGGGCAGGCAGATGAAATGAGTCTCCTGAAGCTGGAAATGAACGATACTGAATTTGCCGTCGATGAACTGTGTCTTTCCGGAAAAAAACTGGAGTCTGGGAGTCAGGTGTTTTACTTTCGGATTAAATTTGTACCATAACAAACTTTCCAGATTGGCGCGTTGCAGTTTAAAGCCCTTAAAAAAGTCTCTCAAGGCCGATTTGAAATTCTGAATAGCAGATTCCAAACGGCGATGCGTAGCGACAGGATATTGAAAAAAGAGTGGTCTGATATAATATTGCCACTGTTCATCAATTTTTATATTTTGCACCAAAACAGGTACCGAAAGTGAAACGGTAGACATAAAGAATGTTAAAATTGAAAATTTTCCCTAATTTAGTCACTTATTGCCATCTTTTAAAGAAAGCTTGTGCTAAATGTTTTGGCTGCTATTTTATCATTGTTTTGAATAAGACGGCACTATTAATAAATATCAGTCGTGCTTCCCATAATATCCACTGAATATCTTAATTAAAACTAATAAAAAATAGTTATAATAATGCTAATCTGTACCGGCTTAAAGGATTTACCGGATACAAAATGAAGCAAAAAGATATTTATAGCGCAATGAATGAGGGAAAATAAGTTGCGAATGTCGTCAGTTTTTAATTTTTTGGAGAGTCATCAGAATTCTTTACAATCAGAGAATACCATATTGATTCAAGTTGGTATATCAGTTTACTTCCAACATTATCTGGCTTTTGGAAAAAAATCGATCTGAAAAGAAGGATGGACTATCCGGCCTTTGTATTAACTAATGAAAAAGCAGTTTCCCCTAATAGAGAAACTGCTTTTTTATATTTCATTTAAAAATTAACAGAAGGACTTCAATATTTCCACAAATTTCCAGACATCTGAATAGCTGTTGTACAGAGGTACAGGTGCCACTCGTATCACATCAGGCTCGCGCCAGTCGGCGATTACGCCTTTTTCTGTAATGGCATTGAACAGCGTTTTATCGGCATTGCGCACCTGAATGGAGAGCTGACAGCCTCTGTCATTCGGATTTTTTGGAGTAATGATTCTGATACGGTCCGTTTTGATCTGTCCCAATAAAAACTCCATATAAGCAGTCAGTTTCAGACTTTTTTCACGCAGATTGTCCATCCCTGCTGCATCAAACAGTTCCAAAGAGGCGAGTAAAGGAGCCATCGAGAAAACAGGGGCATTGCTCAGTTGCCAGGCCTCGGCAGTGGAAGAAGGAACAAATTGTCCCTGCATTTTGAAACGGGTATTTTTATCATGACCCCACCAGCCTTCAAAGCGTGGGATATTAGTTTTTCCAAGATGTTTTTTGTGCACAAAAGCACCTGCAATACTTCCCGGACCGCTATTGAGGTATTTATAATGACACCAGACGGCAAAGTCTACATTCCAGTCATGCAGTTTTACAGGATAGTTACCGGCAGCATGAGCGAGGTCAAATCCAACCACAGCACCGATATCATGGCCAACTTCCGTAATGCGTTTCATATCGAAGAGCTGACCTGTATAGTAGTTTACACCGCCAAGCATTATCAGTGCAATACTGTCGGCATATTTGCGGATTACCGCTTCTATGTCTTCAGTGCGCAGGGTGTCCTCGCCCATGCGCGGGCGCAGCTGTATGAGTCCTTCGGCGGGATCGAATCCATGGTAACGCAGTTGAGAATCAACGGCATATTTATCGGAAGGGAAGGCGCCGCCTTCTATGACAATCTTATATCGTTTTTCTGAAGGACGGTAAAAAGATACCATCATAAGGTGCAGATTGGTCGTCAGGGTATTCATGACAACAACCTCTTCAGGCAGTGCGCCGACCACTTTGGCCAGTTTTTCAGAAAAGAATTCATGATAAGGCATCCAAGGTCGTTTGGCATGAAAATGACCTTCTACGCCAAATTCTTTCCAGTCATTCAATTCCTGTAGCATTAGGGCTTCTACGGCCTTAGGCTGCAGTCCTAGCGAATTACCGCAAAAATAGAGTATATCGCTTCCGTCACTGTGTTTTGGGATATGGAACTGCTCGCGGTAGGAGCGGAGGGGGTCGTTTTGGTCTAATAATTGGGCGAAAGCCTCGGTTGTGTCGGTATAGTTCATTTTTTATGTTGTTTAGTAGCTGGTAGCCGGTAGCTGGTATCTAGACCAGAGCACAGAGACCGCACAGTAGTTATATGCTATCTATATAATTTGATAATAAGGTAGTTAGATTAAGTATTTATTAGCTTATGCTTTTTTGGAAATACTTTCCATTAACTTACGTAACATCTTTTGAACAGAATTCAGGTTTTTTAATATCTCTTCAGCTTTTGTTTGGTCTACTGAATTAAATCTTATTGACAGTAATATTTGTGTTTCTAATTCAAAAGTTGAGGCAATTGCTACATTTAGAAAATAATTAAATTGAGCATCGCTTGTTCTCCCACAGCCTTCTGCAATATTGGATGGCACAGAAACTGATGTTTTTAAAAGTTGACTACCTAATGTCCAAAGATGTTTTGTAGACATAGATTCTACTAAAATATTAACATCAGCAGCAATATCCATAGACATTTTCCAAATATTCAGTTCCTTGAAATTATGCATAATTAATTGTATGACAAGTTAATGAAGTTACAAATTAGTCGAAATTTTAGTTTTGTGCCAAATACCAAATACCAAATACCAAACCAAATACCAGTTACCAAGTACCAGTTACCAAGTACCAGTTACCAGTACCAGTTACCAAGTACCAGTTACCAGTACCAGTTACCAAATATCTACCTCACCCACTTCAACACATTATCATACCATATCTCCCCTTTTTCTTTTTCAGTAATAATGCCCAACTCCAAAGCTTCATCAATAACTTTTCCCGGATAGCAGCCTGGCACAGTTTCCATCTCCCCCAAAGGATAAGGATCGTCCAAACCGGCCAAGACCTGAGCTACGCCCATGCGTTTAATGACCAGTTCCAGACTGAGCGGGTCATGCGTTAAAGTATCGACAAAAATATTGGAATGTCCCAGCGATTTGCGCGGATCTGCCGCACCGACAAATAGATCGGGACGTCCATCGAAGCCCTGTACCCGACGTCCGTAGCCCATTTGGGCATACTGATTGGCATGGGCAAAGCAGGTACGGATATTTGGAAAGCGCTCCGGAAAATCCAAAAGCGTATAAAAATGATAGGCATCAGCCGTCTGCGCGCACATCCACACGAGATGAAAGCGCCAAAAACGGTCCTGCAGTTTGATGATTTCCTCCCCATCGTAGGGGTGAATCTGAACTGCCAAGCCATATTTGTTGGCCAATTCAAAAATCGGAAATGCAGATTCATCGGCAATGGAAGTCCACTGTTCCTCAGAATTTAAAAAATGTGTCGGCAGGCAAAGCAGGCGAAGTCCCAATGTTTCCACACAACGTTCTATTTCCTTCAGCGCCTGATCAGTAAAGCGCGGCTGCACTACGAATCCCGAAATAAAACGATCGGGATATTCCTGTTCCAAAGAGGCATTGAAATCATTTTGGAAACGGAGTCCGTCAAAACAGTCCTGTTCGCTCCAACCGTTGCCGTAGAGCTGCGAAAGATTAAGAACTACTTCTTTATCGATGTAATTCTGTTCCATCCAGATCAGCTTTTCAGCCAAAAAGAAACTTGGATCGGTAACCGGACGGCGCCAATTGCCCTGACGCATAAATTTTCGGTCATCGTCAATCCAAAAAAGCTTTTTTTCGCGCATGAATGCGGGAATCTGATGAGGTTCGGGCAATAAATGTCCGTGACCGTTTATTCTGGGTTTTTTCATTCTGCTTTAGGTTTGTATTTTTCGGCCAGACCTTTCAGTAGCTCCCATTCGGCGTCATTTTCGCTCTTTACTTTTTCAATTTTTACCTCTTCGCTGCCTGGAATCCAACTATTGGCGCTGTTATTGCGGAGCAGACTGTAGATTGTTTTTTCCTTGATGCTTGCATCTTTGTCCTGTTCAAAAAGGGCAACATCCAAACCCAGCGGATTGCCATCTTTGATGTACCAATGTTTAGTACCGACGGGTAATCCGTTGTAAAAACGAACATCTATTCTGACAATATTCTGACCCTCATACCAGAGTTCGGCTTCAGTTATTTCCACAGCTTCGCCATTGAAAGTTTTTAACCCGATTTCTTCGCGAAGTTTCTGTTTCAGTTTTTTGTCCTTTTTGGCTTTGTCGACCAGCGTTTTCTGTTCGCTAAAATTCTTGACAGCCTCTTCTTTATTGAACTCGGATTTTGAAGCACCATTTTTATCAGCTTTTTGTCCGCAGGCGCTCAATAAAAGTGCTAAAATTGTCATTAAACTCAATATATTTTTCATAGTATTTTTAATTGTAGTGTATTGTTTTAAAGAGAATTATATGCACTACAGATTACTTTTTACTAGGAATTTCCAGTTTGTGTCCGCATTTATTGCAGTTATGCAATGCCTCATTGCCGTTGAAACGGGCAAAGGTTTCGGGAAGTTGTTTTACGATATTTTCCAATTTGAAATACTCGTCATAAAGCTTGTTGCCGCAATTGGGACAATACCATTGAAAACCATCAGTATGCTTGGGTTCTCTTTTCATTTCGATTACAATACCGATAGTTCCCTCGGGACGTTGAGGTGAATGTGGTACTTTTGCAGGAAGCAGGAAGATTTCGCCTTCTTTGATATGGATTTCTTTAAATTCTCCATCATCCACAATTTTTAGAAAAATATCACCCTGAATCTGATAGAAAAACTCAGCAGTTTCATTGTAGTGATAATCAACTCTTTCGTTGGGGCTGCCGACTACCATGACGATAAAGTCTCCGCCGGGATAAATCTCTTTGTTATTAACAGGCGGTTTCAAAAGATCTTTGTTTTCTTCAACCCACTGTTTCAGGTTGAGTACGTTGAAAGGGATCATAATATTATAATTTGAGAATTTGAAAATTAGTATCAAGTATCAGGTATCAATTATCAGGACTTTTTTTTAGATTGTCATAATTCAGATTGTCAGAAATAGCATACTTCGTTCGGTTTAGCTCTTTTTTACTTAAAAAACGCTTTAGCGTTCACTTGGATTCTTAAAAAATTTCTAAAAAGAACATTAACATTCTTTCTTACTTTCCGATAAGCTTCTTTTGCTTTGCGGTTAAATTATAGATCGTGAACCAATCCGCACATCATCACATCCGCACATCCGCACATTAATCGGTCTAATCAATAGTAGCCATTACCTTTAGTTCAATCGCAATCGGTGTAGGCAGACAATTGATTTCTACAGTTGTTCTGCAGGGCTGTACCTCGCCGAAATACTCGGCATAAAGGCGGTTATAGGTTTTAAAATCATCTTTCA
>CAINVS010000573.1 GCA_903854205.1 uncultured Bacteroidota bacterium
AGGCTCCGCGAAGCGAACCCGAAGGCTCCGCGAAGCGAACCCGAAGGCTCCGCGAAGCGAACCCGAAGGCTCCGCGAAGCGAACAGAATTCCTAATTACGTTTTTCGTCTAACTTGCCAGTTACACTGTACACATTTTAATAATTTTCGACAATAATATAACTCCAAAATAATATACTAGCGGCAGAAAAGACTATCAGAACTTTTTGAGATTTACTTCATTTCAGTTTATTACACCAAAGATGATTTTACAGAATGAAAAATGAGTTGCCCCATATTATTGGAACAACTCATTATATTTTGTGTATTGATATACAGCGGATATTATTTTTTAATTCTGGTCAAAGCCTGTTTCGCAGGATCCGCTATTTCTTTTTCTGAAGAAGCAGCCAATTTTGTCAATGCCGCTTTTGCTTTTGCACCGCCATAACTTTCAATTGAGTAAACATAAGCGCTTCTGGAATAAGCTTTCAATGTTTTATTACCGCTCATCTTAATCGCTAATGCAAGGGCCTTTTCTTTGTCGATACCTTCTTTCGCATCACCTGTAAGGTAATTGGTTAAAGCTCTTGCCGTACTTGAGGCATATTTCTCATCAGCACCTTTTTTCTCTACTGATTCAAGTACTTTTGCAAAACCTTTTGCAGATTTCATATAACCGAGACCTTCCATGGCAGCACCTGATACAACTGCTGATTCATTATCCAAAAGTGAAATATACAAATCTTCTACTTTTTGAATATGAGCAGCATCTTTTACTCTCCAAATTACAGCAAGGACCTGTCTTTTAACTGCTTCATCTTCAGCTGCATCTTTTGCGATATTGATAAGTACGTCCAAGTAGCCATTTTTTTCAAAACTCTTATCACCCGAGAGTCTGATAAGTTCCAATCTTCCTCTGCTTTCAGTGCTTTTATTGGCAACAGCAGCATGCAATTCTTTTAACAAAGCTTCATCGTTTGAACTCAACCATCCGGCGAGTAATTGGCCTAAAGTGGAACCAACGTAAGAGCTCTGATCAAATTTCTCTTTTTTCAGGGCATCCAAAATTACTTTACCGTAAGCAGCATTTTCTAAATGAGCGCTTGAGCCTAACCAAAAATTAATTGCATGAGCACAGGCAGCACTTCTTTTGTTGTTAGTAGACTGTGAAATAGCATTGAAAAGGTCCTCGGCTAAAGTTTTGTTAGCAGCGTCTTTTGACATTGCCTGAATCCCAACACTTGCTTTATTGTACCCCTCACAGTTGGTATTTTGCTGTTCGCAGGCAGCCATAGCAGTAATCAATGAATCGAGTTTTGGATCAATTTTTCTGCCAGCAACTTTTTTGTCATCTCCGTTCTCGGCACCATTCTTAGAACCGCATGAATTAAAAAGGATAGTTGAGACAAGCGCTACAGAGATTAAAAATGTTAATTTTTTCATTGAGATAATTGTTAGGTTTGAAAATATTTATAACTTGTTAAGTTAATAAAATGGCGGGTTAACCCGAACTTTCATTTGCAAATAAATTGCAATATTAGAAAGTAGCTCCAAAGTTAGGATTATTAACAGTTTAAAAAAACAATTATATGAAAAATATTATATGTAATTAGCCTAAAATAAGCAAAAGGTTGATTTTGTGGACTAATGGCAAAATGTTTAGTGTCTGATGTCATTTTTTACAAACAACAAACAACATCCAACAAACAACCCTACTTCCCCCTTCCCTGAACAATCACCAATACCGTATAAAACAGGATTTTAATATCCAAAGCCAGAGACATATTTTCTATATAGAGAATATCGTATTTAAGGCGCTGAACCATTTCTTCTACACTGGAAGCATAGCCGTATTTGACCTGTCCCCAGGAGGTGATGCCGGGTCTAACCTTTAATAAATGACGAACATGCGGTGCTTTTTCGGCAATTTGATCTAAAAAATATTGTCTTTCGGGACGGGGGCCCACCAATGACATATCGCCTTTGAGCACATTCCAAAACTGAGGAATCTCGTCCAAACGGTATTTGCGGATAACGCGGCCCCAAGGCGTGCAGCGATCGTCATGATCTGAAGAAAGCTGAGGACCTTCCTTCTCTGCATCAATATACATAGACCTGAATTTATAGATCATAAAAGGTTTGCCCAAATGTCCGACGCGTTCCTGTCGATAAAAAATTGGTCCTTTGGAAGATATAATCACCCTGATTGCCACATATATATATAGTGGAGAAAAAAGGATGAGTACCAAAAGCGCAGCAACAATATCCATCAGTCTTTTCACAATACTGAACCAAACAGGCATGAACTGCGGTGAAATTTCAATGAGCACTTCTCCGTAGACATTGCTCATCTTCACTTTGCCCAACAAAATTTCATACATATCGGGAATTACTTTTATCAGTATATCCCTTCCGGCAAGTTTATTTAAAATCTGCTGAGTGAGCAGGGTTTCAGAGGGTTCCAATGCCAAAATGACCTCGTCTATTTCCATGTCATTCAAAATATTTTCCAGTTCCTCTGTTTTGCCCAAATGCGGAAATTGATCCAAAGGTGTTATGAATTCCTGTTTTGGCTTTTCGAAAACGGTAATAAAACCGACAAAATTGTAGTAATTGGCCGATGAGCCTTTCATAATATCGCGATATAAATCTGTAGCATATTTCGAACTGCCGATCATAAGCGTATTAAAGCGTACAATACCTTTCTGAATACGTCTTTTGGCAATAAGCAAAATGCTCATTCTTGAACCTATCGCAAAAAAAAGTTGAATGAAAAATAAGGAGAAAAATGCAGAATAATAAGATTTATACCCCTCTGCATAGTATATAATATCATTGATAAGAAGTGCAAAAAAGATAATAACAGTGCCAACAAGTACCGTAAAAACGGTTCGCATAAGTTCTGCTAATCTCGACATTCTATAAATATTTCTATAACTGTCGAAGAGAGCATAAAGTAATAACCAAAAAGGCGGTACGGTCAGAATTCCATAAATAAAACTAAGATTACTGACTGCTTGCAATGATGATTCAAATGGTACAGCATCCAGAAAGATTTTCCGGAATAAAAAAAACAGTGTCCAAGCGATAATAGCAGCAACGAAATCGGCAGATATATAGGTAATTAAACCTTTAGATAGACTTTTGAACATGAATACAGGCTGTGAAATTTATAAATTCAGCAATAACGCTCATTATAATACTAAAAATGAATGAGCTTTATATTGTCAATATAGATTTTTGCATCGGTAACCCCTGAACCGATTAGCGAAGTACGGAGGAAAATTGAATAGTTATCTGCATTGAGTTCATAAATATCTCCGGTCAGTTCAAAATAAATTTTGTTCCAACCTTCAATCGGATTCATTCCGCCTTTGATAAGAACCTCGTCAGAACCTATGTTTCTATGTGCAATGAGTCCGATGCTTATCGCTACATTGGTTTTGTAATTCAATTCAAGATAAACCGGTGATGCAGTACTTTGTCTTTGCAGATTTGAGTAGCGGAAAGTTGTTGAAATATAGCATTCCGGATTTAAAGTATCAACTTTCAGTTGACCGGAATAAATTCCTTCAAAAACATCTGTTGTCTGTTTTGCAATATCAGAATCGGGGAACTGATCAATATCATTTCCGAAAACAACTCCCGGGTCTTCAAAATCATCGATGATGATAAATTTTACATCAGATTTATATCTGAATTCCGGATAAACCGTATCAATTTTCCCCTGTTCCAGATTTAAATTTATTTCATAGGGATCGAAAAAAGGATAAATAGCTTTTGAGCTTGAAATGCCGTTCATATCGATACCTGCAAAAACCCTAACTCTTTGCGTCGAAGCAGTGTCGAGAATAATTCCGGGTAGAATCACAGGAAAATTATTTGCACCAATAATCTGTCCGTCAACACTGACCCAAGCATGCGTGAATTTATGATTTGAAGAACCTTCAATTATGGTATCATTAGCTATAAAATTGACATAAGGCACTGAAATATAAGCCGGAATATCAGGATTTTTGTCCTTGATACAGGAGATTGCCGAAAAAGCCAATACTGAGAGGCAAATAGATCTGAAGATTTTATATAAATTCATATTTTAAAATTCAATCGGTTAGAGCGTCGAACCTTTTTTAGGACCCTTTGCTATTTCGTTTAAAATTTGATAAGCCAATTCCAAAGCAATAACGCCATCGTAGAGCGCTACGGTTGGTTCTGTGTTATTTACAATACTGTCAGCAAAAAGCTGAAGTTCAGATTTTATGGCATTTACTGCTGAGGTTTCGGGCATGTACAGTTCCAAATATTTTTTACCGTTCATGGTGTCCAATTCCATTAGATTTTCATTTTCCGGATCAGGAGTATCGTAAAGCCGCACAATCTCGGTCTTTTTCTCCAAAAAATCGAGACTTATGTATGCGTCTTCCTGGAAAAGCCTGAATTTTCTCATATTTTTTAATGAAATACGGCTTGCTGTGATATTTGCAACAGCGCCATTTTCAAATTCAATGCGGGCATTTGCAATATCTTCTGTTTTGCTGACAATAGCAATACCGTTGGCAGAGACAGATTTTACCTTATCGTTTACCAATTTCAGCAGAATGTCGAGGTCGTGAATCATCAGATCCAAAACGACAGATACATCTGTACCTCTGGGATTGTAAACAGAAAGCCGGTGTGCTTCAATAAACATTGGTTTTATCGGTTCATTGGCTAATGCCAAAAAAGCAGGATTAAAACGTTCAACAAAACCTACCTGACCTTTAATACCCATTTTCTGAGCAGCTTTCAAAAGTATTTGAGCTTCCTCGGGGGTAGAGGTGATGGGTTTTTCTACAAAAATATGTTTGCCGGAAGCAATTGCTTTCAGGGCAATTTGAAAATGTGTTGAGGTAGGCGTCACAATATCAATCAGGTCAACAGCCGCTATCAGTTCATCTTCATTTAAAAATCTTCTGATGCCGTATTTTTCCACAACTTCAGCAGCATTTTGGTCACTTGGATCGAAGAATCCGACAATGTTGTATACAGTTTTGAGTTCTAACAAACATCTGAGATGAATTTTACCTAAATGACCGACACCGAAAAGACCAATATTTAAAATAGTTGACATGGCGATTTATTATTTAATCTCTGCAAATATAATTCCTTTAGACGAATGCAGCAGATTGAAAGTATATAATTTTCAATAAGGACTTTTTAAATAAAAAATAATAACTGAATGACACTTTAAATTTTGCATGTACAATTAAATTATTAATGTTTCTTATGAAATAAGATTTGCTTTTATCGGATGCTTTGTTAAATTTGCAGATGTATAAGTATAAAACCTTGAATAATGAGTCATCAAAACCTTGAATTTAACAAAAACGAAGATCATAATAAGCTGCTTGTTTCGCGTCTGCGTCAAATCATGGAAAAAGTAGCATTGGGCGGCGGCAAAATTCGAATTGAAAAATTGCACAGTCAGGGCAAAATGACAGCTCGGGAACGGGTTAATTATCTCATTGATAAAGATTCAGAATTCCTGGAGATTGGTGCTTTGGCAGGTTATGAAATGTATGAAGAACATGGCGGCTGTCCTTCCGGCGGTGTTGTCGGAGGTATCGGTTATGTCAGCGGACGTCAATGTATGATTGTAGCCAATGATGCTACAGTAAAAGCGGGTGCATGGTTTCCGATTACCGGTAAAAAGAATCTGCGTTTTCAGGAAATTGCCATGGAAAATAGGATTCCAATTATATATCTGGTCGATTCTGCCGGCGTTTATCTGCCCATGCAGGATGAAATTTTTCCCGATAAAGAGCATTTTGGCCGTATTTTCCGCAATAATGCGGTGATGTCAGCCATGGGAATTCCTCAAATAGCGGCTATTATGGGCAGCTGTGTAGCAGGTGGAGCATATTTACCTATCATGTCAGACGAAGCACTAATTGTTGATGGCACAGGGTCTATTTTTCTGGCCGGACCCTATTTGGTGAAGGCTGCAATCGGTGAGCTTGTCGATCAGGAAACCTTGGGTGGAGCTACTACACAATGCGAAATTTCGGGCGTTACCGATTATAAAATGCCGGATGATAAAACCTGTCTGAATACCATACGTAAACTGGTCGATAAATTCGGAACCTTTGAAAAAGCAGGTTTTGACCGTATAGAGCCCTCTTTGCCCAAAAAACCAATGGACGATATCTATGGTCTTTTTCCATCAGATATGTCAAAAACTTACAATTCCATTGAAATCCTTGAACGATTGGTCGATGATTCCGAACTGATACAATATAAAGAAGGTTATGGCAAAACCATCATTTGTGCTTATGCCCGTATAGACGGATGGGCTGTTGGTATTGTGGCCAATAATAGGCAAGTGGTAAAAACCAAAAAAGGTGAGCTGCAGTTTGGCGGAGTAATCTATTCTGACTCAGCTGATAAGGCAGCCCGATTTATCATGAACTGCAATCAGAAGAAAATTCCGCTGATTTTCATGCATGATGTGACCGGTTTCATGGTTGGAACCCGTTCAGAACACGGAGGTATTATTAAAGATGGTGCTAAAATGGTGGCCGCTGTTTCCAATTCTACAGTACCTAAATTTTCTATTATCATGGGAAATTCAAACGGTGCCGGAAACTATGCTATGTGCGGAAAGGCTTATGACCCACGTTTAATTGTTGCCTGGCCAGGTGCTAAAATTGCTGTAATGGGCGGCGCTCAGGCTGCAAAAGTATTGCTTCAGATAGAAAAAGCTTCTGCACAGACCAAGGGACTAGAGTTTTCGGCAGAGGATGAGGCTTTACTGCTAAAAACAATTACAGAGCGTTACGAGAAACAAACTTCTTCTTACTATGCAGCTGCCAGACTTTGGGTAGATGCTATAATTGACCCTATGGAAACACGTAAAGTAATTTCAATGGGTATTGAAGCTGCAAATAATGCCCCTGTGGCAAAATTTAATCCAGGGATCATTCAAACTTAGATTTTTAATTTTATAAGATGTTGAAATTACCCTTCTAAAATATAAAAGACATGAATCAAGAAGTAAATTTGAAGAGCCGTTATTATATCAAAAATCTGTTTTTGAACGACAGAATAATTTTGATGTTAATCAGTGTTAACGCGATAATCATATTTTTTCAAGGATTTAATATTAATACCTACGAAAAAATATTAACCAGCATTGATGATGTGCTTACTGCTTTGTTTTTTATAGAAATGATTGTTAAAGCAAGTCATTACGGTTGGAGAGAATATCTTCGCTCCGGATGGAACCGCTTTGATGTCATACTGATAGTATTGTCAATGCCTTCACTGGTAGCGCATCTGATTCCGCATATTGAACAGTATGTCAATGTCAGTTATCTATTGGTATTCAGGGTTTTTCGCGTTTTTAAATTTTTTAGATTTGTGCAGTTCTTCCCACAGGTTGAACATATTTTCCGTTCTGCCCAAAAGGCACTGAGTGCTTCATTTATGGTCTTGGTCGGATTTTTTGTGGTTATTTTCATTATGGCCATTTTGTCCACCTTTTTCTTTCAAGATTCAGCGCCAAAGCTTTTTGGAAATCCACTGACCGCCTACTATACCACTTTTCAGGTGTTTACTGTAGAAGGTTGGAACGCCATTCCCGATGCTTTAACAGCGGAGGCCGAGGCAAACGGAAAGGCATTTTCTACTTTTCAAATATTTTTCCTGAGAGGCTATTTTATCCTGTTGTTTATTGTGGGCGGTATATTCGGATTGTCTATCGTAAACTCAATTTTTGTAGATGCTATGATCAGTGATCACGATGAAACTGAACAGCAGTTTGAAGAGGTGGAGAAAAAACTGAACAGCATGGATGATAAAATTGATAAATTGTTGTCAATCATTGATAAAAATGGACTAAGCGATCAGATGAAGGATTTGGATAAATAGGAGTCAGGAACCAGCTCCTAGCTTCTAGTCACTAGTATCTTTCAACTTTATAGAGCTCTCTCGTCTTGGGACGAGATCGGTTCAACTTTAATCTTTCATCTTTCATCTTATTATGTTAGGAATAAGAACCGTTGTTTACCGCGTCACAGATTTAGAAAAAGCCAAAGAATGGTACAGCCGAGCATTTGATGTGCTGCCATATTTTGATGAACCTTTTTATGTGGGATTTAACATAGGAGGCTATGAGTTGGGACTGCAGCCGGACGAGTCTATAAAAGGGGACGGTTCTGTAGCCTATTGGGGTGTGGAGGATATTGAAAAAAACTATAAACATCTTTTGGAAATAGGAGCTGAAGTGCATGAGGAGCCCAACAATGTAGGCGGAGAATTGATGGTTGCTTCTGTTTATGATCCTTGGGGAAATATTATCGGTATAATTTATAACCCATATTTTAAAACTGAAAGCTAATATAATGGAAACGGACCTGATAAAAATATTGGAAGGGCTTATTATCATCCTATCATCATTATCATCTCGTTCATCAGCCTTGGGGTGTCAGTTTCAAAACACTGCATTGGGCTTATTACTTTTTTTCGATTGCCATGTTTATGGCAATTTTATATTTTTTTCTCTCTTGGGAATCTTCCAAGTGGAAACTGCCCATAAAGTTTGGTTTTTCCTGGTTTAAACTGATAATATCCTTTTTGGTCAGTTCAATTCTGGTCGGAAGTCTGCTTTTTTTGTTTTTTAGTCACAATGTCACAAGACTTGATATCAAAAGAACAGAGAAAAAACTGATTGTTCATTGGGTTGTATTCAGTAAAGAAATTCCTTTTTCGGAAATAAAACAGATTCAATTGAGCTCAAAAATTGTGACGAGCGGTAGAACTTCTTCTTCCAAGCATACCGAGTTCTTTATAACGGATGGGAAAAATACCCTTTTTGATTTTTCAGGGGGTAAATGGGCTTGGGATAATTCCACGGAATTTGATGATTTTAAAATTTATACAAATAAGCTTTCTACTGCCATCATGCAGATAATTGAAGCCTCAAAATAAAACAAGCATACTCAAAAAATTTACCATGCAAATAGCTGCCTCAGAACTTATTCTCAATTCAGACGGATCCATTTATCATTTACATCTGTTGCCCGAACAATTGGCAGACACAGTAATTACAGTAGGGGATCCAGACCGGGTTGAACGGGTTTCGAGACTTTTCGACAGGGTAGAACACCGGGTTCATAAGCGAGAATTTATTACGCATACAGGCTATATTGGACATAAGAGAATATCTGTCATGTCAACTGGAATTGGCACCGATAATATTGATATTGTATTAAATGAATTGGATGCATTGGTAAATATTGAT
Source organism: uncultured Bacteroidota bacterium (assembly GCA_903854205.1). Lineage (GTDB taxonomy): Bacteria > Bacteroidota > Bacteroidia > Chitinophagales > Saprospiraceae > Saprospira. Next base: position 9,262 of record CAINVS010000573.1, read on the forward strand.
CTGGGAACCAGAACGGTAAAGGATAAATTGACCTCCTTAAATATTATCAGAATAGGCACTTCAGGCTGTATGCGTCCCGAAATACCTGTCGATTCTTTTTTGGTATCTGACATGGCAATCGGTATGGATGGTATGCTCAATTATTACAAACGCAGCCTGACTCCACGTGAACAGGCTTTTGATAATATAGTACAGACACATTTTAAAAACGAAGGCCTCGACGTAGGTGTCAGATCTGAAGTTGCAGAAGCAGATGCTTCCTTAATAAAAGCCTTCTCTCTCCCAGGATTTTATCATGGAATTACCGTATCAGCCACCGGATTTTATGCACCGCAAAGCAGAACACTACGTGCAGCCTCTTCTGTTCCGGATCTTTTTCATTTCTTTGACACTGTTGAATTTGAAGGTTTGAAAGTGACCAATCTCGAAATGGAGACAGCTGCCATATTTGGCCTCGCCAATATACTTGGACATCGCGCTGTTTCGCTCAATGCACTTTTGGCGAATAGAAGGGCAGGAGCATTCAGTGTTCAGCCGGAAGCAATTGTTGACAATCTGATCGAAAAAGCTTTGGAGATTATTGTGAAACTCTAATCTAACTCACTAAACCCAACTAAGTGACCTGGCATCAGATTCCCTTTGTCAGATTGTTACTGCCGTTAATTTTCGGCATAGTCCTTTCCCTTTATTTCCCCCACAGCAGTTTGGCTATCGGGGCGTTATCAATTTTTTTCTGCACTTTACCCTTGTTGTTCATTTGGGCCTGGAAGAAAAAACTGGCGTATAAAACTCAGCAGCTAGGCGCTTATTTTCTCTTTTTCTCAATAACATTGTTGGGATATTTTCTGAATTTTTACAGCGATCCCAGGCACCTGAAAGGACATTTTCAAAAAAATATTCAGGAAAACGAAAACAGTTCCGCAGTAGCAACCCTACTTTCAGAACCCCGATTGAAAGGAAATTCTGTACAGGCTGAATTGAGTTTGTACGAATTGAAAGACAGTGCCGGAAAATGGACAGCCTGTCAGGGGCGAATTATGGCCAGTTTTGAACTCGATACCTTGTCTGCCGCTCTGAAATATGGAGATGTGCTGCATTTTAGAGCCCAAATCCGTGAAGTAAAAGGTCCTGAAAACCCTCATGGTTTTGACCCCTCAGGATATCTTGGACTAAAAGGCATTTACCACAAAACCTATATCCAAAGCGATCATTGGAAAAAGCTTGATGCGGTTACTGCAGGTAATCGTCTTTGGGGACTTATGATCATTTGGAGAAATAGACTCAGTACTGTTTTTAATGAACATTTGAGTGTTTATCCAAATGAAAATGCAGTGGCTTCAGCACTTGTCTTAGGATCCAGAAATGATTTTTCAAACGAGTTGCGCAATGCTTACGCAGATACAGGTGCAACACATGTGTTATCAGTCTCCGGGTTGCATGTTGGACTTGTTGCTACGCTTTTGGGTTGGATTTTGCAGTTTTTCAGAAAGAATAAAAACATTAGCAACAGATACAATAGGAGAGAGGCCATCATTTTGATTTTGGCAATTTGGTTTTATGTACTGCTCACCGGTGCTTCAGCCTCAGTTCTCCGTTCCGGATTGATGTTTACCTTTGTCGTCGTAGGCCGCAGTCTTTCCCGGAAAGTTAACATTTACAATTCATTGGCAGCCTCTGCTTTTTTTCTAATTTGTTGGCAGCCTACAATACTTTGGGATATTGGGTTTCAGCTCTCTTATCTTGCATTGGTCGGCATTGTATTTTTTCATCCCTTCATTTATAAAAAAATCTATATTGTTAATAAATATGTCGATTGGGCCTGGAATCTGACAGCTGTTGGCATTGCTGCTCAAATTTCGACCTTACCACTGAGTTTGTTCTATTTTCATCAATTTCCATCTTTTTTTTGGCTGTCAGGACTAGCAGTAATACCACTGTCAACGATAGCGTTATATGCAGGAATAGCACTCTTGGTATTCAGTTGGGTGCCAATTTTGAGCACAGTTTTTGGCTGGGTTACATATTTTGCATTGTTCCTTATGAACGCCGCTATCTTCACTATTCAAAAACTGCCTGCAGCTGTTATAACTGGTTTTTGGCTGGAAAGTTGGGAGATGTGGCTTTGGTATCTTGTTATAGCAGGCGGCAGTATGGCCTATATATATAAAAGAAAATTCATGGCGATTGGTAGCACTTTATCGTTTCTAATGCTAATCAGCTTTCAATTTTATAAGATTTACAATGCATCCTGCAGAGAAAGATTATTTGTTTATAAAGTAAACAAAGGAACGGTTATTGATTTTATCAGCGGACAGCGGTCGATAACACTGACAGATTCGCTCAGTAATTCAACCGCAAAGTTGGATTTTATACATAAAAACAACCTGATTGCCTGTAGAATCAGAAAGCAGGAACCGACCGGAATTTTGTCAGCGGGTCCCATTGAAAACGATTTTATGTTTATGAACAGCAGAGGAATCGGAAAGATTGGCATTCATAGCTTTGCCATACCTGATTTGTCTTTGTTGAGCCCACCTTTTGAGTCGAACCAACCGCTGAAAGTCGATTTTCTTATTATGAGAGGAAATCCCAAAGTTAAAGACCTGCAGTCATTGGAACAAACTTTTGATTACCGATATCTTGTTTTTGATGCATCTAACAGTCCTTATAGATTGGCTAAGTGGAGAAGACAATGCCAGGAGGATGATATTCCCTATATTGACTGTAGTGAAAATGGTTTAGATTTGATTTATTGCACCCAAATAATACTTGAAAATCAATGATATATTGATTTAATTCTTTCTAATTGTTTAAAAAAACTGCTAATTCAAATTAAAGACTTGAAAAAGTCAGTTAAAATTTTTTAACTTTGCAGCGCAATTGAGTAATTGCATGAATTAAATACAACTAAGTATTTCATATTGGAAGTAAATATAAAACCTTATCAAAAGCCATGCAAAAGAAAAAAGACGATAAGAAAAACCGTGACCCAAGAGTCATTCAACTTGTTGAACAGATAAAAAAAGCTTACAAAAAGGACAAAAAGTTCAGCGAAGATGTTGTTAATACAATGAAAGAATTGCGTCAGATCTTTATTGAGTTAGAGCAACCTGCAATAGTAAAAGCAATTCGTCTTGTTTATGAATATGCGGAAACTTTTAAAGGGTTTGTGATTGAACTTTGGGAAGAAGACAGTGAAACCACAAGTTTGGAATATTTCGTAGGACTTTTAGATAATTTCCATAATAAATATAACAGAGAAGAGATAAGAGCTATAAATGTATTTCTAAAAGCACGTCTTGCCGGAGAAGAGGTTGAATTCGTTCGCCCTGATGATGAGGATGAAGAATAGACTGGCTTGTAGCCTTCGAAATATTGGATATGAAATCCTTTATAATTATCGTACTTATTAAATTTTACCTTTTCGTTACTGCAGTAATAACCTATGATCAATACAGCCCTGGCATTGATATTTTCTATGATGCTCACTTTTGTTTTAGGTGGGTTGTTGGGCTTAATGATCCGGTTTTTCCTGGCTTTGATGTTTTTGCCCTTAATTGCTTTTTTTAGAAAAAAAGACCAAAAATCAACTTTAATCAGCTCCGGACCTTGGATATTGACTATCGAATTTTTGGCAAACATTTTTTACGGATGGTTTGCAAACTATATAGGTGTTTGGGTTTTTAGATCGATGGCAGTTTCAATTGATGTCTTTTATCCACTTTTTATCCTTTTTGCCTTCCTTTGGTTTGACCTTTCACGTATTCAGAAAGAAAAATCTCACCTTAAAAATTTAGAAAATTCAGGACTAAGGGAACGATTACCTATAGATTTGATTAATGAAGATATGCAAAAAATTAGGGAAGGAAACTTTATGAGTGATCATCTGAATTCAAGATACACAGCGCTTTTTGGCAAGTTAGCCGGTGTCATTATAGGAGGATTTAATTTGATTTTACTAAAAGCTTAGTTCACCTAAATACTTAGTTATTAAGTATTTATGAAAATAATTTATCAATTATTTGACAAAATATTTGGTTGTATCGTTAAAGAGCTGTAGGTTTGTATCGTATTAGTTGAACAGCTATCTAAAACAGTTTAAAAAAAATATTTTAAGAAATTGTGCAATTATATAAAAAAAGCTATATATTTGCATCGTTTATTTAAAGAGGGAAGAAGTTTTTGAAATTTAATTACATTAAATCAAATATTTTAAATCTGTAGCGTTTTTGACCGCAATATATATTACCATGAAATTTGTATCTTATTTTTTTGTTTTTTCAATTGTTTTGTTCGCTTATTCTTGTGGCAACACTTCCTTATCTAAAGAGGGAGAAAAAACCGAAACAAAATCTGATTCAACAGACA
>CAINVS010000574.1 GCA_903854205.1 uncultured Bacteroidota bacterium
ACCTGTAGTTATGTTAGCACCTGCAAGCGTTTGCGGATAAATGCTCTGTATCTGTTCTTCTCCATCACTGTTTTTATTAACACCAACAAAATCGAGGTAAACTGAGCTTACTTCTCCACTAAAAGTAATGACAACATCATTATACTCTTGAACGGGAGGTTGAATACCTTCATCATCATTATCTTTCCCGATCCAGACTCCGGTTGTAGAGGTGTAACGATACAAATTAGGTCCATTTCCGGCAACTTTTTGTATAACAACCGAATATGGCATACTAAAGGTCGTAGCGCTATAAGTATAAGATGTTGTATTGTTGGAAATTGAGCCCAGCTCAGTAGAAGTAAGGCTGTATGAACTGATCGGGCAGCTAAATTGAGCATTCAGCCAAAGTGAAATACTCAGACAAAAGAGCGTAAAAAAGAATCTCATAAAAGGTTTTGGTTGCTTTTTAACTGACTAAATAGTCGTTATGCAAAATTAACAACTAAATGAAGAACCACAAAAAATTTCAAGCAAATAAAACTACTATTTTACAATATTTAATTTTGTAACAATTCAATAACATTCAATAAACAACTAATTAACATTAAAAAATTAAAATTTTGTAGCTTTGTAAGTGTCATTTAATAATTCATTTTATAAATCATTTAATTTTTTTTAAAGACTTTATTCTCAGAAAATTAAAATCTAAAACATTTTTGTATCCTAATATTTTTTTTAAAAATCTCACAATGTGCAAGATCACAGCTCTGCCATTTTGTCGCAAATGTTCCTTGTGGTACAGCTTTGGATAAGTATTTTTAAATTCATTCATAAAATCAAAATTTCAATACTATGCAAAAAGGATTTATATCAGTACAAACCGAGAACATTTTTCCCATCATCAAGAAGTTTCTGTATTCTGACCACGAGATTTTTTTGCGAGAGTTGATTTCCAATGCAGTAGATGCCACATCAAAGCTAAAAACATTGGCAAGACGCGGAGAAACCGGCAGCGATCTTAATGACACGCATATCGATATCATCATCGATGAAGTTGCAGGTACTCTGACAATCCGCGATCGCGGCATTGGAATGAGCGAAGAAGAAGTTCAGAAATACCTAAATCAGGTAGCCTTCTCTTCTGCTAAGGATTTCTTGGAAAAATACCAAAATGATACCACAATCATCGGTCATTTCGGACTTGGCTTCTACTCAGCATTTATGGTATCCAGCCGTGTTGAGGTATTTACAAAGTCTTATAAAACAGGTGAAAAAGCTGTAAAATGGGCCTGTAATGGCGATACAGAATACAGCATCGAAGATATTGAGAAAGCAGAACGCGGAACTGACATCGTACTTTACATCAACGAAGAAGACGCTGAATTTCTTGAAAAAGGCAGAATTGAAGGCCTTTTGAATAAATATTGCAAATTTCTTCCGGTTGAAATCCATTTCGGCACCCGCAAAGAAAGCATTGAAATTCCCGCTGCAGAAGAGAATGCAGAACCGACAATTGAAACCGTCGAGATTCCAAATATCATCAACAATCCCAATCCGGCCTGGAAGAAACAACCCGCCGAATTGTCAGATGAAGATTATCTCAATTTCTATCAGGAACTGCATCCACATAGCACTCCGCCGCTTTTCTGGGTACATCTCAATATTGATTATCCTTTCAATCTGACCGGTATTCTCTACTTTCCGCGAGTAGGCGGCAATCAGATGGAACTGCAGCGCAACAAGATATCTTTGTACAGCAATCAGGTTTATGTGACGGACGAAGTAAAAGAAATCGTCCCTGAATTCCTGACATTATTGCATGGTGTCATCGATTCACCTGACATTCCGCTGAACGTTTCCCGTTCTTATCTGCAAAGTGACCGCAATGTCAAAAAAATCACCGATTATATTACTAAAAAAGTTGCCGATAAACTGCAGGAGCTTTTCCGCAAAGACCGCAAGGTATTTGAAGATAAATGGGAGAGCATGAATGTCTTTATCAAATACGGTTTCATTACCGATGATAAATTCGCAGAAAAGGCGCCATCTTTCACCCTTTTGGAAAACACCGGAGGTGAATATTTCTCCTTGGATGAATATAAAGAGAAAGTGACTGCCAATCAGACCGACAAGGATGACATGCTTATTTACCTTTATACAAATAATGCCATTGAGCATGACAGTTATGTACAGGCCGCTAAATCATTCGGATATGATGTTTTGAGTCTTGAAACCATGATTGATACACATTTTGTGCAGCATTTGGAGCGCAAACTGGAGAAAACCCGCTTTATCCGTGTAGATAGTGATACGATCGAGAATCTGATCAAAAAGACAGAGGATCCCGAGTCAGTATTGAATGAGGAAGAGCAAAAACAGTTGGAGTTATTGTTTAACACTGCAATCAGCGACGAATCTGCAACCGTTAAATTGGAAGCGCTCTCTCCTACTACATTCCCGCTACAGATTACCCGTCCGGAGTTCATGCGCCGCATGCGCGAGATGTCTATGATGCAGGGTCTGGATTCTAACTTTCCGGAATACTACAATGTAGTGGTAAATAGCAATCACCCACTTATGTCCGAAATCCTGAAAAACAATGACGGAGAAAAGGCCGCTCAACTCTTTGACCTCGCACGTCTGCAACAGGGCATGTTGAAAGGTGCTGAATTGACAAGCTTTGTGAATAAGGCGCTGGGTTGGATGAAATAGAAATAAGTTTAAAGATGAACCGGAGGTCCGTGAAACGAAAGTTTAAAGATCTTTTGTCTGGAATTGGACTGAGATATTAAGAGGAAGGTTCCGAAAGGGCTTTCCTCTTTTATTTTTTAATAAAACAGCAACATTTTTTTAATTTTCACGTAAGCGCATAAAAACATTGCTATTTAAAAGTAAATTTATACTATCATGAAAAATAAGCAGAATTTAAAAGCGGTGCTGAAGCAAAGTATCGTTGATTCATTTGCAGGAGTGATAACTTAAGAGAATGGTTTTGATTACTAAAAATATTTTTACGATTATTTTGAAAAGAAAACAAGTTAAGAGATTGATTATCTAAACATTTTTTTTGGAACCA
>CAINVS010000575.1 GCA_903854205.1 uncultured Bacteroidota bacterium
AAAATAAACAAGTTCTGGTTTTTGAAAGAAGCTTTTAATATTAGCGCGGTAGAAGAGAAATTTACATAGAGCTTTTTGCAAACAAGTTGAAAGACTTCCCTTTTGATCTATTTTAAGTTTCATCAACTTTAAATGTGAAAATAAATAATCTTACTGAAAGGAAATGAACAACATTTCATAGGAGATTGACCTTAGCGCCTAGCTATGACGGCAGCACACGCCGTTTAGCAAGGTCTCTGACGTCAAATGAAGGATTTATCAATGCTTAAGCTTGTTACCTATCAAAAAGAAAATATTTTATCTAATACTGGGATTGATTATACCGGACTTAATCCATATCTTGACCACGATAATTTATTGAAAAGATATTTTGAATCTCATCGAATGAAAAATTATTCACCAAAAACTATTTCAAGAGAGAAAAGTTTTTTAAATAATTGGTTTCTTCTACATGGGCCTGGCAATCGCACCATGTTCACTTGGGAGGCCATGGCCAGTGTGACTGGTAGGCAGCGAATTATTAACTATAGCAATGCTTTAATTGAAAGTGAAATCACCATTAAAACAGTACGCTCATATCTTGGAATTCTAAGTCAGTACTTCTCTTATGTATTAGAGTTTCCTTATTTCATTGAAGATGGAACTTCCGTAAGATTACAAAATCGTTATTGTGATATTGTTCAACCTGTAAGTGAATTTGATTTTCCTCGCCACGTTTATAATGGAGAACAATTAGGAGTCCCATTTGAACCCGAGAGGCTGTATGAGTTGTATGCCATTGCTCGAAATAATTATTTGGCCGATGCAAAGTATCCGCTCATTGCGAATCGAAACTATGCCATGCTTGTCCTTGCGGGAGAAAGCGGACTTAGAATTGATGAAATTATTCATCTTGAAATTCAAGATCTTTTTTTTGAAAGTAAAAAAATTCAAACGAGATATGCTAAAGGAACTAGAGGGTCTGGCAAAAGAGCAAGGGTAACAATTTTCACACCTCTTGCTCGCGACACCATCAAATACTACTTAAAGATTCGAGAGGAATTGCTGCGAGGAAAAGAAGAATCCAAGCTGCTTTTTCCAACAAGATCAGGAGGATTACTAGATTATTCATCCGCGTATTTGGCCTTAAAAAAAATAGCAAGAACTGCAAACAAAGAGGGGTTTTCGATTTTATCCCACTTCAGTTGGCACTGGATGAGACGAATATTTGCAACAAGATTCATAGAAAAATTCCCTCATCAGTTGTCAGTATTAATTTCTCTTCTCGGCCACGTTACCCCAAACACAGTTCACTGCTACATACGCCATTCCGAGGCATGGATGGATAAAAAAATATTAGACGTATTAAATAAGGAATTTGAATGACCATCAAGTGGAATCTTAAAAAGTTTATAGAGAAAAAACACTCAATTTATTCGGCCACAGATTTTAAAAAATTAATTTCTAAAAATACCGGTATCACAATCTCGTTGCAAAATATTTGCAATTATTTAAATAATAACCCTGCGATGATTCGTTTGGATACGATGGAAATTATTTGTACAGCACTTGACTGTAACCTTCAGGACATCTTGAAAATCACTCCAACAAAAAAAACAAATAAGACCACTAGAAAACTATCATACAAAAACACGCCTCACGCCAAGAAGGGCCTTAGTGATTTTCCGAACCCCGAAGATTATGATTCATGAAAATGATGTTGAAGTGCAGCTCTTGTCAAAAAGGCTTAGTAAAATTTAGCAATTCAAAACTTTGCCTCTGTCACGAATGCTATATGCAAAATCGTTTAAAAAAAAGACTTAACGAGCTTGAGGGCACGTCCCTGGCCCAAATAACAGTTGAATATAATCAATATTTATTCCGCATGTATCTGCAATATATTAATCGCTATTATTTAAAATATCCGATTTTAAAGCAGGCCGAAGACTTGCTAATTTATCTAACCGAAAATCGAATCGCACCATTTACCACCTGGGAAAAAATCTATCACGAATCGAGACTCTTTGGTCAACAACACAAGGTAGTAATGGGGCTCACTGGTTGTCCATTTATTAAAATTGGAAAAATGCTAAATGAGCTAGAAGTGCTCCCTCCTAAAAGTGAAGATTGTAGTCAGTACTACATAAGAGTTTTAAAAAGATTCCCTTTAGAAAAGCTTGAAGCAATTGAACGGTTTATTTTATTTAAAAAAAATAAAAACATTCTTGATAAGACGATCATACTTCGCTTGGAGTTCATACTTTACTTGCAACTATGGAGCACTATCGATATATATTTCCTTAATACTACTGATATCCAAAATTATTATATTTTCTTAAAAGACAATGGTCATTCTCAACATTATGTTTCTCAGTCACACAGTAGCCTGTCGGAATTTTTCAATTGGTGCAAGTTTGAAAAAATCATTTTTTTAAATCCTTGCATTGGGATAAAAATAAAAAGACCGACTGGTCAGATAACAGTCTGTGATGAAAATACTGTCAAAAAACTGATGAGCTTTATAAAAAATCCTAAATCTGATCCAGAACAAGCATTCCTACTAGCATTAATATTAATCTGGGGATTCAAATCAGAAGATCTTTCATTTTCAAAAATAGAAATTAAGGATAATACTTTTAAAATTGTAATCAGAAGAAAGAAATTAGGTGCTGTAAAATATTATAACAGAAACCAGGTTCTTGAGTTTCCTAAAGATCCAAAATGGTTTTATACGCTTCAGAAGAGATTTTATAAAAAATGGTTAGCGCAATACGGCCAGCTTCATAAATCATATCCCAATTACTATCTAATGTTACCCCGCTATCGTTCTGTCCAATCTTTAACTGACGGCACGATTCAGGCAAGAGTTTATGAAGCGACTATGGCGGCCGTTAATGAAAAGATACCACCGAAGGTATTAAGAAAAACTTGTGGTAATTTGCACTCTTCTTCTAGTGACGCTTCTCTTTTATCTGCTCTTGGGTGGAGTAGTGAATATTGCTTTAGGTATACGTGGCTTCCACGAATATATTTTAAAAATTCAAAAAATTAATTAAATTTAAAATCAAAAAAAATCAAGTTGCACTTGATTTAATCAAGTCGTACTTGATATTTTCTATTTTTTACGAAATCGTATTTTCTCTATAATTTTATTGGTTTAACTGACATGCTTTTTATTTTTTTGAATCCGAATCCATGTTTGTCGACGATAGGAGTAATTAGTCTAATTTATAAAAGAAGAAATTCATATCGGAAATTCTCGGCCCCCCCTTTTTAGAGAAAATGGAACGCCTTCGGCCACTCTGGTAATGTTTTGAAGCGATTTTTGATAAAAATCTAATTTGAAAAAATGGATCTTCTTACTTAAAACCGAAATTAGGCACACCTCGGACGCTGCAAAATTGGTTTTGCTTAAAAATACTCAGGAAACTGATCAAAACAGTCCATCTCTGGCGGGCCACGAGGCGCCTTCGCATTGACTTCATAAATTGGAAGCCCTAGATGATTTAGGATTTTATGGCAAACATGCCTTGAGGTGATCGTCGCAATGAGAACCAGTTTTGTTCCACAATGTTCACAATCAGTAACCTCATACTTAAAAACATGCCTTAGCAGTTCGGCCCATGGGGTTCGGTAGGACTTCTTTTTAACTTTTTCTTTTTTGGGTTGTGCCATGCCTGTAATGATAGCTCGCTTTTTGTGTCTCGCCCCGAAAACTCCAATATATCTAATAAGGTTTTGCCGTGGCGGTGGAATTAGTGCAATCACTCGCTTGATAAATTGCTCAGGAGAAAACTCTAAATGGGTAGTTCCGTCTTTATAAATTTTTTTCAGTTTTAAGTTTACCTTACCTCCATCGTAAGAAATTCGATCTAGCGCCAAAGGACCTCGCAAAACATATCTGCACAATTGCTCAAGACCAGATCGAAGATGGCCCAAAATTTTAACATTAGCATGTAAGCTGAACCCGTCATTGTAACAACACCGCGTTCCTCTAAAATCTTCAAAAGGAGGATCCCAAACCTTTCCAATCTTGCGTGGTGACTTAAATACTTCATCACGATTTTGCACACTCTGGGCCTGGATCTGTGACAAGGCCGTATCTTCATTATCTTTATTTTCTTCTCGCCCCATCAGATTCTCAAGACGCTTTTTCAAAATACCTGTTACCTGTACAACTTCTTCATGAGTCGGAATAATTTCATAAAAGACTTCCTCACCCAAGTAATTCTCATGAAAAACCCCATCCATATAAAGAGTATGGAAATGGACGTTGAGGACCAAATTTCCACCAAATCTTTGAATAAAAGTGATAGCGCCTATTTTAGAATTTTTTAAATTACGAAGCTTTGCTTTTTTTTGATAGTACCCACTAATGGTTCGATGATAAATAGAGAGCGCTTTCCTTAAAAATTCTGGTCGAGTCGCTAATAAAAAGCGATAAGTATAAGGAAGTGAAAGGACCCATTGTCTAACAGGCACTGCTGGAATTACTTCTTCAAGTAAATGCTTCGCCGTATCTGCTGTTCGTCTTCCAGTACAACTCGGGCAAATGGTTCTCCCTTTACAACTAAATGCCAAAAATTTATCTTTCTGGCAGCATGGGCATTGAAA
>CAINVS010000576.1 GCA_903854205.1 uncultured Bacteroidota bacterium
ATTAATCTGCTCAAGTTCGTTGTTCTATCATCACTACGTTGCTTAGTTCCAGTGCGCTTCAGCATTATAGTGACTACATAAACTAGTCACTATAACAAACACTAAGAACAACACATACTGTATGATGTATGATGGACGCTATAGAGCTTCACTATAGTGTCTACATGGGGGCACTACAGTGTTTATAGCTATGTATAGTGTCCGACACTATAGTGCCTTTTTTTGGTAAACCGAGGAGGAACAGGAGGCAGCAAGCAAGCAAGAACAGCCAACGTCCAGCACCAACGAAGTTCCTCTGTCTGGTAGCACATGAGCGCATGTGCGGGAAAAAGAAGTGACTATAAAAATGACTACATACCCAGTTTAAAATAATTACTATTGAATTGGTGTAGCCGATTTCCTAATAACGCTAATAAAAATTTTCGACATTAAATATCTAAGAACTCTATTTTACAAGAGCCTCGTATGCGGCAAGATCTTTAACAGACTTTTCGTAGGAAGAAAGGACAAGATCTCCATTCTTCTTGGAAGCGTACTCGAAAATATCATTAAGATCAGCGAAATATGTGTTAGCAGCGGCAGTCGCGGCAGCAGGATCCTTGGCCGCTCCAGCGACGCTAGAATGAGGTACATATAATTAATAAAATAAAAACCTAGAGAATCAATTAATGAGAGTGATAACCTGAGTGCTGCAGTTCGCAAGTTGTAAGAGTAGCTGGTTAGAGCTGTCTGTATTTCTGACCAAGTCTTCTTCTTCGCAAAGGCAGGGACATCTTTCGTGCGAGTACTAAAAGTAAACATGAAATATGGTTACGGAACAAAAACAGAACTAAATGCGAAAAAAGGTTGCAGCACTTACATGCACTTGTTTAACATTGCTCTATAGAAGGCGACGTCTTCTTTGTTTCCTTTCTTGTAAAGCGCGGCCTCTCCGTTTCCGTAAGGAGAATATGGAGAGAAAATAGGATCCTCTCGATTCTCATCAATAGTGTAAGGAGTTGACGGAGCATCACCGAAGAAGCTCAACTTGGCACCAGCACCGTCGACTGCAAAGGCGGGAAGTGATAACATGGTCGAAGCAATCATGAGTCCACCAAAGATTTTTGCGGGTGACTGCTGGGTAGACATTTGCATCACATTCTTCGTCTTTGAGACGAATCTGCTAGGAACGAAAGCAGCGACGATTGAAACAGTAATAGCAAGGATAAATAGACGTGTATAGAACATTTGATTCAGTTGCTTTCGAGATAATCGCGATGAAGTAGCAAAATGCAGCGATGTCGTATATTGAGTTTACCGGAAAACAAAATTGAAGCAATTTTGGGCAAAGATATATGCGTCAGTACGTCGAAGTGGTTTACAGAACAGTTTTTCAAAATTGAGCCGAAAGAAAACGTCAAACCCAAAATGTCAAACCCGATTTAAAAGGGCGTGACGGCATGTATTTTTTTTGCCATCCATCCATATCCATCCGCAAATAGAGAGCACAAAATTCCAAAAAAAGAGATGCAGCAGAACGTCTGATATGGTTTGGCATATCCATCCGTAAAAAAGAAATTCTGAATTAGGGCAAAACAAATTATAAAATTATGAATTTATTACCTCGTATTTTAGATAGGGTATTTTACATTGCTGGTATTACCCTTGGAC
>CAINVS010000577.1 GCA_903854205.1 uncultured Bacteroidota bacterium
AGTAGAATCGGCAATAACTTTTTCGACGTTAAGCGCCATGTCGCATTCGTGGACTATCTCGCACGAAGGAGCCACGCATCTTTCTGACTTTGGTTGATTGGGAGATTTCGAATTATAAAACTTAAAAAATACTTTAATTCCGGAATAATAATTATTTTCGAGTGCAATTCATACCCAAAAATAACCTTTTGGGGTTTGAAATTACAAATAAATGAAACGCCGAAACCCATATCCAGTTGACAATATAATGCAATCAAATCTGCATTCCTTTGGTATGCTGATGAAAGAAAGGACGTTTTCGAGTGAGCAATACAGGTTTGGTTTTAATGGCAAAGAGAAAACGGATGAAATTAGTGGAGAAGGAAATGTTTATGATTATGGTTTTAGAATTTACAATTCGGGATTAGGAAGGTTTTTATCCGTAGACCCTTTGTTTCAGTCATATCCTTGGTATACTCCATATCAATTTGCCGGGAATAATCCTATTGCTAATATTGATTTAGATGGGTTAGAAGATCATTTTGCTTCTGATGGTTCATTAATTGGATCCGGCCCTTTCAATAACAAGACTGTTCAGAAGCTTAATGACGCTCACGAGGCAGAAAAGAAAGCAACTTCAAGTCAAAGTAATGCTAATAAAATTCCGCCTCCACAACTAAACATTGCGGCTGTTCAAAGTAAAGCAACCTCCCCAATTGTCCAACCTAATTCTGCAGAACAGCCTCAAGTTTCATCTTCACCCCCTGTGGTTAGTCCAACGATTTCATCCCAAGCCCCGGTTCAAGAAGAACCCCAAAGCGCCCCATTAGATAATGTCCAAGCGTTCGGATTAGCAGTTAATATTTCTCAAGAACTTTTCTATAGTCCTACATTTAATACATGGATGGGAAAGGATTTAGTAGTTCGTTCACAAGACTGGGGAGGGAATGGAACAACGGGAGGTAAGAATAAATTCGGGAAAACAACTTCTAAAACATTAGGGGCTGTTAATTATGGAATTGGCGTATATAATTCCCTTTCAATTACGGATGAAATGAATAATGGCACAATACCAATTAAACAGGGACTCCTTCTTCAAATGGACAATGCGATTAGCACACTTGCTCCCCCCATTGTTTCTGTTCCAAAACAAATTGGTAATACTCTGGGTGAAATATATGTAGATGAGATATCTGGTTTTTGTTTATGGTTGACCAAAGCGACAGCACCAGTGATTTTAAATGTTCCCTCTGCCCCACCTCCAGGTGGAACAGCCTCTCCGGCCAGCGGAGAAACATCAACGACACCTCCACTTATAAAGGCGCCTAATTAACTGCAAAAACTGATTATATATATGTTTAGAGCGTTTTACTATATTTACAATAATTATATATATGTAGGGGATATGAGGAAAATTCATGGATCCTTCTATCCAAAAGAACATGCAATTATTACGTTATCTTTTTTGCAAGTAATTAATCTTGAAACATTAGTAAACTTCCTTCAAATAGGATGGCTACTTCGTTTGCCGATATTTTATAAGTTTTTATTTGCAATGGTTCTTTATTTTATTAATAGGAAGGTATTATATAATAAAGTTTTAAAAGGTTCTCCGTCAAGACTAATGATTCTAGTTGCTATTTTTTATTTACTTGGAAGCTTAGGTCTGCTTTGTTTATCATATCTTTATTACATAAATTGGTAGTGTATATTTGATTTTGATAAATAGTGTTGCTAATAAGCATCCAGGTGATTCCTTTTTATTCTCTCCTTAACTCTTAAACACCTCCAGTGTCATTCCTTTTTCTTTGAAACGATTTTTAATAGAAACGGCAATACCTTTTTCCACGTTAACGGCCATATCGCAGTGGTGGGCTATCTCGCAGGAGCCACGCATCTTTCTGACTTTGGTTGATTGGGAGATTTCGAATTATAAAACTTAAAACATACTTTAATTCCGGAATAATAATTATTTTCGAGTGCAA
>CAINVS010000578.1 GCA_903854205.1 uncultured Bacteroidota bacterium
CTCGTCATTTGTGACGAGAGCACTTATGCTGTGTTTTTTGCTTCGACAGCCAAAAAAATATTGCTATTTAAACTTATCGTTACTTCTGCTCAATTATATAAAATGATAAAAGAATGCCTGCCAATTTGTTGACTTAAATACTGGGAATAATAGAATTTGGTTTGACATTTTTCAACTGCAATCTAATCAAATAATCAGCCGGAATAAGACTTCCTGCACGTTCAATCTGTGATTGAGTATTAATTATACCATGCAAAATATTTTTATCGGATACTTTTGTATACCCTATCATTTCCTGCAGAAGATCAGCAACTAAATGCGCATAAGCATCTGATTGTTCACCAATTCTATTTTTATCTTTAATTTCAACACCTTTATCAATTGCCACACAAGTCAGGTCAATGAATACTTCACGATTTTGAATTTTAAAACGCAGATCGTCAGGGAGTGAAGACCACCAATATTGCAGACTATGAATATTCTGATTAGTAAGCCCCCCTTTATCGGCTAAGTAAAACTCAGTAGTAAACTGGGTCAGTCTGGCAGGCATTTTTTTAACTAATACAATATTGGTTGACTGTTCTTCATTTGATTGTTTACCGCTTTGCAGAATTGTAGTATTTACAGTAAAAGTCATATCTGCATTACCCCCAATAATCTTTTCCAAAATAGCCCCTGTATTTTCAATTCTGGAATCAGTAATAACTGGTTCAACAACCTTTTTATCAGATGAACAAATATTAGAAACCAATTCAATTTCTACTTCATGGGCCTTAATCTGTGCTTGAAGCGGAAGCGGAAGACTATCCCACCAATATTTAAGTTCTTTAATTTTTGCATCCGACAGTTGAATTCTGCACATATCTTCTTTACTTAGCACAAGTCTGACAGAATGTTCCTCCATTTTCACCTTTAGTGAAACGCTGTCTGTAAGATCCGAAGATATTTTGTCCCGAGCGACTGCCTTAGTGTCAGAAATTGTAATAATATCCTCAGACTCTGTTAAAGGCTTATTGGACCTTTTACAATTGCAAAAGATTAATAGCAGAAGGCTAAGCAAAAGAATTTTCTTTATCATAAGTCAATTTATTTTTGACAACAATTAACATAGCGTCCAAAAAGAATCAATTAGTTATAACAAACGTTATCAATGATATGTTTATTTTAACAAATCCGAAATAACTGCAAAGGTTTGTATGAATTGACCCGTGCTATTACCAGATGCGGTTTTTATGGCAGTATTATTAATTATACTAAACGCTTTTTCTGTGCTGAGGGTTGGTTCTATTGATTTCATTAGGCCCAACAATCCTGCAACATAAGGTGTTGCCATAGAAGTGCCGCTCATATAATCATAGCGGGAATCGGGCATTGAAGAATAAATATTAACTCCTGGGGCAGCAATTCCCATTTTTATTTTACTTACATCGTTAGAAAAAGAAGCTTTTTTAAGATTTTCATCTACTGCAGCAACACAAATGACACCTTCTACAGAAGCCGGTACCTTGGTTCTTGCATCAACATCTTCGTTGCCGGCTGCTACTACTACAATAGCGCCTTTTTTATTGGCATAGCTGACTGCCTCTTTGTAAGCTCTTTGTGCTGCATCTGAAGATGGTCCGCCCAATGACATAGAAAGCACATCGGCGCCATTATCTGCCGCTAAGATCATACCTCTAATAATTATGCGCTGAGTAGTTCCGCCATTTCGGGGGAATACCTGAATACTTGTTACCTCTACAAATTCTTTGCTTGGAAACAAGGAGGCTACGCCTTTACCGTTATTGGAAACAGCTGCGGCAATTCCGGCACAGTGCGTTCCGTGTCCCTGAGGATCTTCATCGTATTCAACACGCGTGGATATAAAATTGGCACTGAGGTCTTCATGATGACTGTCAACTCCGGTGTCAATGATGGCAATTTTGGCTCTTTTGGCGGGTTTAATATTTTTCTCGGCCAAAAACTTATGCAGTTCATTCATTTGTAGTGCATCATAACCCCAAACTTTATCCAATTCAGGATCATTCAGCACTTTTGTGCCTTTTGATGGTTTCTTTTTAGTGACTTTGACAGGCTTGAAGAGACTGACTATTTCATTCTGTTCCAATCCGTCAATAAGTCCACTGTTTTGCAGTTCCGAGACAATTTTATCATAATCTCCAAGACTGGTTTCCGGTATATTAATCGCGAGATAATCGTCCAAATCGGTTAAATCGGCACTGTTAACTTCAAAGGCAGGTTCGTAATTCAGTTTATATTTTTTAATGATTTTTTCCAAATCCGCTCCCTTTTTACCTGGTTTCATTTCTACCAAAAGTTCAAAATTGGGATCCAAAGCGCTTAAATCAGACTTGGCCGTGGTGCCGAACAGGAATGGTATTCGGGGAATCTCCGGCATATTCCAAAGTCCGAAAACAGCAGCACCGAAAAGGGCTACAAAAACTATTTTATTACTCGTGAAGATATTGAGAATGAATCCTCCTGCAAAGAGCATAACAATGCCAATTCCTAATTTAAAATAACCTAAAGGTCCGGGAAATAACAAATAATAGGCTGAATATCCAAAAAGGGAAAGTCCGAAGCTTGTTCCAAAATATTTCCTTATTTCTTTATTATCCTGAAACAATAGCCAAAGTGCCAAAGAAGAAAAACAGACGATAAAAATAAGACTGATAAATGAGGGCATATTAGATAGGTAATTGGTAGAGGGTACTTGATAATTTGTACTTTGTATCAGGTATCAAGAATCATGAAACTTCTTCAATGCTTATTGTTTCACTGGCTACTTAAGTACTGGCTACTTGTTACTTCTTGTTAATGATTAAAAACAATAAAATGGGAATGCAGTTAAGCTACAATTTCAAACTCCAATATTTCTACAGGAGTTCCCCACATGTAGATAGAAAAATAATCATTGTCTTTTTGGGCCTTTAGCCTGACGCCCAATCCTTCTTTTTTGAGAGCCTCCGGCAAATTGATAGGAAACCATTTGATGTTTTCCACATCGATTATACCCCAAAAACCACCGGATAAATTGATAAATTTAACTGTGCAGAATATCGTCATTGTATTTTTCAGCATACTAATTTAACACTTTTACATCGCGGGCAAAGCCCATTCTTTTCAAATGTCTGTTCATTGCTATTATTAAGCCAATATCAACAACACTTTTCTTTTTTCTTGCAAAATCAAAGGCAAAATCAAAATCCATATAGCTGTATTTTACAGTCATTGCTGATTCTTCCAACAATTCCATCACTTTGGGCATATTCATGAGTTCCAGCAAATCACCTGAAAGCTGTAGAAAAGGATTTAGATGATTCTCTATAAACTGTCTTCGTTTTTGACGGTCGAAACAAAACATTTCATCGGCGAGTCGGGTATATTTCTGCATTGCCGGACAATAGTCCAAAATGAGCACATTACTCAATTCATTACGTCTAGATGCTACCATTTCCACTTTTTTCAAATGAATTTGGGTTCTGAGATCTTTAAGTATTAGCCTCAATCTTTCATATTTTTTCTTGCAATCATCTTCCAATAAAAAAAGCTGATCATTTCGCTGCAGCTGCACTTTCACCAATTCGGTCTGATATTTTGCAATTTCTGCTATAAAGCGGGTTCGAGCCCAAAGCCAGGTAACAAATATGACCATAACAAAGGCGCCCAAATTGAGCAGATAAAATGGCAGGTCCTTCAAAATTATTTCCCACATAAAATATTGATTTATAATATATTTTAAATTTAAGCTTGATATTAAAAAATCTACC
>CAINVS010000579.1 GCA_903854205.1 uncultured Bacteroidota bacterium
ACCACCTTGGATGCAAATGCCCTTGAGGTAAAGGTCTCGGCCTTTACCATCAGGGCTATCTACACTTTCAACGACGTGGCCGGCTACACTGGGAGCAATGTATTCTTGTAATAGTGTTTTGTTTTTTAACATTATTGTAGCCTGATTGCTCCCGTGTGCTTACTTGCGACCCAGTGGGCTCTTGACGTTGGTTTCGCCTTGCTTAGGACTGTTACGTCCTGTACCAGCCATGTTACCAGTGGCATCACTTTGCTTGCCTGAACCGTAAGCTGCTTCTTTGGTCTTATAAGCTACATGCCCTTGATCTTTACCAGGTACATTTAAAAACTTATCAGCGCCTTTTAGCTTGCCTTCACCTTTGGTATACTCGTTGCTGGCCTTGACTGGCTTGGTGCCGTCTTGGTCTTGGTTACCACCTTTGGATGTAACTGCTGTTCCGCCCATTTTGTTTGGGTTAGCTATAACGCTAGTCTTGTTACGCCCGCCTTGCTTTTCACTGTGGGCACCAGTTCCAGCCATTTGACCAGACTCGCCTTTTTGTTGACCAGTATGGAAGTCATGCTTAACAGGAGTCACATACTCTTTAACAACACGCTTGTTACGAGCAAAGTTTTCAGCAAGTTCTTCTTCCTCGTCGCCTTCCTCATTGTCCATGTCCATGTCCTCGTCGCCAGCGTGTTCTTCTTCACCAGCTTCGTCAGCCATTAGACGGTCAAACTCGGCCTTGAGCTCGTCAAGTGCGTCCTCAAGATCAACAACGCGATCTTCAAGTTCTTCTTCGCCTTCACCGTCCATGTCCATGCCCATTTCGTCGTCCATGTCAGACTCATCGCCGCCCATGTCTGTGTCGTCAACTGGCAGCTCTTCACTGTCCATGTCAAACTCCTCATCTTCGTGCATGGCGTGCATGTCTTCGTCTGCACTAACTTCATCGACTAGATCTTCCATTTCGCTTCCGCCAACGTGGCCTTCTTCGAAATCATCTTCGTCGATCAAGTTTTCATAAATTTCACGTGACTTCTCAACAACGATTGTATGAAAAAGTTTGCGAGCTTCTTCCGTGTCCTCGTTAATAATCAAGTCAATTAGTTGTTCGTATTTGTTCATAGTAAAATCCTTGTTGTAAAGTAGACTTTGTGTAATAATATTTAAATAAGACAAGAAAAAACCGCTGGTTAACAGCGGTTTTTTGGCGGTTTTTTTATTTAGTAGCTAAATTTTAGAGAAATCTACTGTTAAAACTCATTACATGCCTGGTAACCCACCAGGCATTGCGTCAATTTTAGGTGCATATTGCAACTGAACTTGTTCAATTTTTTTAGCTTGCTCGTAGGATCGAACATCGTCCATCTTACGCATTTTGCTTAATTGCAACAGTGTTAGCCGAGTTTTACGCAGGTCGCCGAGCTTTAAGGTTGTATTATCATCCTCAGGATCATAATACCCAGTTTCGTCATCTTTGAACATTTCTGTTAATATCATTATACGCCTCCCGGTACTGGTGATGGTGCTGGAGCAGAATTTGACGCAGGGGCCGCTTGCGACATTGTTGGAGCAATGCCTGTTCCTGCAGGTGCTCCTTCCTCAGATTCTGGTGGCGGTGCTGCTGCCGTTTCAAAGTTTTCAATGTCTGTGCCGATATTGTCTGGCGAAATACCTGCTGCACGAAGTCCAACATTGGCCGAGTCTGACACCACTGCCTGTACATCATCAGCATGTTCTTCTCGCCACAGTGTTTCATTTTCCAGCATTTCTTCTTCGCTCAGACCTAGATAACGCTTTAATAAGAAACGTTTGCTAAGATACTGAACTTGTTCCAGCT
>CAINVS010000580.1 GCA_903854205.1 uncultured Bacteroidota bacterium
CGCCGCAGCGTTTGCCGACTTACATCTAACCCAGAGCCGACACCGTAGGGTCCACCACGTCCAGCCGCATGGAGATCAGTAGGCGAAGCACAAAACCCGAATGTCAACATAACTACACAACTTACTACAAAAATTAGTAAAAAAAGAGCGGAGTATATCTTTACAAATGGAAGAATTGGATGAAAAACTCAAAATACCTAAAGAAAAGGTAAATGCATCTATCGAAAAAATTTGGAATCAACGGTCAATTAACCTAGGCGATTCATTAAATAGTATATATGCATCGATCGAAAAAGAAGATCCGTCATACTATAATTTTCGATTCAACAATAAAGTTGTCTCGGTAAAGCAAGTACAGGATCGGCTACTTGACTCCAATACTAGTTTAGTCGAGTACTTTTGGTCAGATAGTCTATTGATAACTTATGTTATAAAAAAGGATACATTTTTTATAACAAAACGCACTCCACCACATGATTTGAAGTCTAAAATTACCTCTTTTTTAAGTGATTTATCAAGAAATAATCGTGACAAACTACTTTCACCCGCAAAATATCTGTACGATATTTTATTAAAAGATATAGAGGGTTCTTTAACCAAGGATGTAATTATCGTTCCAGATGGAATGCTATCACTCCTGCCTTTTGAGGCACTTAGGAAATCCGGAAATCCTATTGATCATTGGGCTATTGAGGACCATTCCTTCTCTTATGCACATTCTGCTACAATGCTGGATATAATGAAATCTAAGGAAACTCCACAAAATCAGGAATTCGATTTTGTGGGCTTCGCTCCAGTTTACTCTAAATTAAGTAGAAATCCGGCAACGCGTGATTGGGATATTGCACCATTCCCAAATAATATAAAAGAAAATTTACAACCGAATCCAACAAATGTATCTGTTTTCGCTAATAGAGGGGCTTTTGATTCATTGAAGTACAACCAACCAGAATTATTGAGTATCAAATATATGTTTAGGCCTGAAAAATCGAAAACATTCATCGGCAAGGAGGCACGCCGTGTAGAGTTTTTTCAGTTTGCGCAAAAGTGTCGTATTTTTCACTTACCAGTACATGCTAAAGCATATGAAGAAGAAGGAGATTATTCTTTTATAGCTTTATCTTATTACCCTGGTGACTCAATTAACGATGTACGCCTTTTTGCAAAAGAAATCTACGGTCTTTCCATTCAAGCCGATATGGTCGTCCTCAGCGGCTGCCAAACCGGCCTCGGTCGCCTCAATAATGGCGAAGGAGTCATCGGTCTCGGTCGTGCTTTTGCATCCGCTGGTGCGAAAAGCCTTGTCCTATCCTTATGGTCGGTGGATGATGAATCCACCAAAGACTTGATGGTATCTTTTTACAAGCACTTAATGGAAGGCAAGCCTAAAAATGAAGCATTACGGGAAGCAAAATTAGAATTGATTAATGCAGGAAAAAGTCCAGTTTTTTGGGCTCCATTTGTGCAGTACGGCGATACGAGTTCGATTTTCCTTAAAAGGTAACCAATGTGTGGCGCACCTCCGAGGTAAGCAACGTAAAAATAACATAAACAAACTAACTTCTCATTCACTATAATATGAAAAAGCATTTCTATTTTTCGATTATTCTAATCTGCTTGAGCAGCATGCTTGCAGCTCAAAACACGATTAAACTTGCTGCAGCCGAGCTATTAGGCACTTGGCGGGCTTACTCTGTCACCGGGACGGGCATTTTTGCCGTCAAATCCAATTTTTTGTTTACTTTGTATGCCGACGGGCGTATCTATAGCGTACAGAATGGCATTACTTACAATGGTGCTTGGCGCGTAGAAGAGGATCTATTTTTTTGTCAATACAATGGAGAATCTGCCACCAAAACCCAAACTACTTTCTTTGCCGGAGACAATTGGTACTATACCGGCTTAGGTAAGGGTGTAAAATATACAGCAGTCCGGGTATCCGACCAGCCTTCGCTGATACCGATTGTCTTTTTAGACCAAGATAGAACACCGATGCCTTCGCAAAGCACAATCGTTGACGTGGAGAAATTAGCAGGGCATTGGAAGGCAGTGAATGACAAGGGGGCCTCGTTCAAGTTCAATATTTACAGCGATCAACGCCTTTATACCGTCAATGGTGAAAATGCTTTTAATGCCAGTTGGACAGTGCAAGGCGACCGATTTTATGAGTATTTCGACTACGTAGACGAACCGGCCATACTTAAAACCACTTTTTTTGATGGTAAAACGTGGAAATACGAGTCCTTAGACAACGGTAACAAATATATAGCGACTAAAATAGCGGCTGTTCCCCAAAAGATGGTAGTCCAACCTGCTAAACCAAAGCCCGAGCCTAATAATGCAGCGAAAGCCAACAATAAAGACATTGGCAGATACAGTCCAAGTTCCAGAATTTGCTATTGTTGTACGGGCACGCACAAGAAAGATTGTTCCTCCTGTAGTGGACAAGGGGGCTTCAATGAGCGCATTTCTTACGAGCGATACAATGCCAGCACCGACAGATACGAAACAGACTACCGATACGAATGGCGCACCTGCACAGCTATGGGCTGCGACAATGGAAAAACTGACTGCGATTGCTGCGATAAACGTTCAGAGGAGTTGTTCAACCCCAACAGCATGGACAAAGTGCCGCACGATGAGACGATAATTGGCAGCTGGAATGGCAATGGTGGCGATGTTTGGACATTTTTTGCTGAAGGAAGTTATGATTACAAGGTGTTTCAGGTCATCTCAGGTGGGCAAAAACTAATTGGCTCATGGGTAATAGAAGATGGGCTGATGAAGGTACAATTTACGTACAGCAAAGATTGGCAGCAATATTCTTTTAACGCTGGTTGGACAGCAAATTCCATAACCCTGACGAATCGCGTTGACTACAAAGTAATTAAACTAACTAAACGGCAGTAGCATTGAAGCGGTGCGTACTTTATTTATATTCATAAAACATCCGTCCCAATGCTAAAAAAACCTTTATATTCTACTCTTAAATAATAGAAACGACTTCTGAAAGTCTGAACATTATTCACGTTTAAATGGGTCAACAATGCAAAACAAATTTACCTACGCTATCGGCATAGCAATGCTGTTGTGCGTCCTCTTCGCGGGCACTGCTGCCACGCCACCGCCGCCACCCGATAAATATGCCAAGGTCGTTCGCGTCTTGGCGATTGGCAAAGAAGTGCTTGAATGGGTAAACCTCGCCTTCCGAACTTATGAGACGGCCCAAGAGGCCGTATTTGGTGAAAAAGCGGGCCTGGAACTTACCTCTAAAGTGTCAGAGAAAGTCGATTGGTATGTCGATGGTGTCTGGGCGGGTACCACTCGTGGCACCTCGGAGCGCCTGACCCTGCGACTCAATAAAGGCGACTACAAAATTGACGCGCAATGTGGCCCAAATCACGATATTCGCTATGTCACACTGCGGCCAGGAGCCTTACAGAACGTAGAGGCTACTTTTCAACAGATAGCTGTTGACATAGCCAAACCTTCAGATATTCCTTACAAAGCAATGGAATACCTAAACAAATACTTCCCAGACTTTCAACCCTCCGAAGCGCGCGTGCAGACGCAGCGCTATGGCTATGAAGTATTATTCCGATATAAAAAAGATGAAATGGAAGTTGAGTTTGATCACAATAACAATTGGCTCGAAACAGAATGGGAAAATGTAGCAGCTGCTCGCATTCCCCAATTAGTGCGTGACAAAGTGGCTCAACGCTTTCCGGGTGCGCCCATTCAGGAGTATGAAATTGAAAAAACAGCATCCGGTACATTTTATGAGATAGAAGCGATGGTCAACGGTATTGAATTTGAGGTGTACTATAGTGCCGACGGCAAGCGCCAGTGGAACCAGAATGAGGACTACGACGCGCCGAAACGGTGAGAAATCCAGCCCGGCGGCGGGCACATTTCCCGCTGCCGGGCAACTAATCACCAAATTAAATGTACTGAAAAATCTCCTTAAATCGGTTTTATTGCAAAACAGAATCCGAACTTTGCTAAAAATCAGATAGTAATATACTCTTTATCTTGACATCGCACGGTGTCGCAACTTTAAAATTTTTCCGTTTTTTTGTTAAAAAAGTCATGCTAAAACTAAAATTACTCGTCCTGCCCTTGCTAGCAGCCTGCTTAATTTCAATTGGTGCTACCATTGCCATATATGAGGGTATTATAACCGGTCTCTTTCCAGAGAACTTCCATTTTTTGTTATGGATGGGAACAGGGTTATTATTTTCTGTTCTGTCTATTTATTACTTTTTTAAGGGCAGATTTGGATTGTTTATCAACTACTGGAGTGAAACAAAGCCTAAATCGTTTATATATGGAATTTGTGCTTTCTGGGTATTTTGCGCAACAGCAGGTTGGCACGGGTATCAGAAAAAAGCACGTTTACCATTGACCTATCTGAATGATATTTCCGAAGTCACATCATTCGAAAAGCCACAATATTTAGTATTAAATCAATATTATTTTGAAAAAGAAGCAATCGGAATGTCGCGTCCATTACATACAATAAACTCAAAAAATGGCACTCGAACAGGCGATAAGATGGAAGTAACATTTACTTGTCCTGTCCATAAAAATAGCACAGATACGATTCAGCCTAGCAAAATCTGGCTTAATATGCCATTTTTAGAATCTTACAATCAGCCGTTGAGCGAAATCGAAGCAGATACATTAATGACACGTTTTGTAGAAAATGCGGTTGATTCTTTCTATCGTGAAGAAGCCGTCGGTATACATTTTTTTGAATATGTACCATACGAATCCGCTTCAGATGCATTAAAGGCAGCGACATTTAAAAGTCGAGAAGGGGCAAAGAACCCACCCCTTGGTTTTTTAGTCATTCACAAGACATCACTTGAGTCGTATATAAAAGAAGATTCAAAAGACTTACTTATATTTATGTGTTTTCCCCTAATCGTCCTACTCTTTGTCATTTTAGGAATCGGCATAAATGAGCAGGCTTTAGAGCATGAGTAGGGGTTAATAACCAGTGAATTTAAGGCCCTTTTTCTGCTTCCTGTGCCTATAAATACCCGATGAATCGGATATTGTTGTAAAACAGTATCCGATTTTTGCTAAAAAACAGTGTATTCCGCGCTCTTTAAAGGGATGCCGCTTAGTATAGCAGCCTAATAAATTCACTACACAATGTAAATTGCCATGTACAACAACAACCCGGCGGTTCCGCCAACTTCACCCAATTCCAATACTTCTGGTAAAAAAGCAATCATTGCAGCGCTCATTCTGCTTGGACTTCTAACACTTGTCAACATTGCGTTTTTTTTGCTTCGAAAAGATGGTAATGTCGCCCCACTTCGAATAGAATTGACCGAAAAAGAGCAAGCGCTGTCCGAACTTGAAAACAAGTATAGTGCTGCCATTACCCAGTTAGACAGCCTCAAAGCTATTCTCCCTGGTGGCAATGAACAGATTGAAGCATTAAAAGCAGAACTGGAAGCCAAGCGCGCTGATATTGAACAGAACATTCGCTTAAGAGGCGACCTCAACGAAGCCCGCCGCCAAATAGATGAGTTAGTACAACAAAAAGACGTTGCAGTGCTTGAAGTAGCCCGCCTTAAAGAGAAAGTAAAAGACTTAGGGGATCAGGTAGTAATACTGAGCACCGAAAAGCAACAATATGAATCAGAGCGACAACAATATGAGACTGGATTGGGCGAAGTCCGTAGCCAGTTAGATGAAGCCCAGACTGCAAAAGCTGCATTGTTAGCCGAAAAGACTCGGTTAGAACAAGATAATCGCGAGCAAGAGCGCCGGATGGCAGCGAATCGGTTCTTGTTGGTTAACGACATTAGAATTACTACCATTGCAGTTAACAAGAAAGGAAAAACCAAGGAAACATCATCTAGAAAACTGATCGACCAGATTAAAATATGCTTTCAAGTAACTAAAAACCCATTGTTACCTGCTGGAGAAGAAAAATTCTATTTAAAAGTTAACGATCCGACCGGAGCAACAGTTTATCGTGAAGATCAAGGCTCTGGCGTGACCACTGACAAAGAAAAAGGGGAGGACTTTCGTTATACCACCATCGCTAATTGCAATTATCAACAACAGGACATTGAAGTATGTGGCGATTGGAATGTAGGTACCGACTCCCCTGGCAAAGGACAATATACAGTTGAAATCTACCACCGCGGTCGCCGGGTAGGAACTAGAGCCTTTAAGGTAAGATAAATGATAAGATTATTATGCACCTGGTAATATCTTTCTATAGGAGTCCGTCATGATAATTTGATGTATATGCCCTCCGACACGTTAGAAGCAATCGAAACATTTCTGAAGTGTCGGGGGCAGATACATTTGCTTACCATCAAAAGTATTGACACCTAGCCTCACATAACTAATGTTTAATCAAACATTTCCGGCTATTTTCTCCTTAGATCACGATCAATTACCATAAAAAAAGCCCCAACTGCACATCACGCGCAGCCGGGGCCATTTCATTTTGCAATACCACCTATTAGTGCTGTATCACCACTTTCACATATTTCACCTGATCGCCTGATTGTACCCCGAGGGTGTACATGCCGCCTGGCAGATCGCTGTAGTTGAACAATTGCTGTAAGGTACCTGACTTGAAGTCGGCGGATTCGTAGC
>CAINVS010000581.1 GCA_903854205.1 uncultured Bacteroidota bacterium
GGCTTGGATCTGTTGAAATAAATCGGGAAGTGACTTTTCTTTTGTATTCCTGTACAGAAATCATATAATTAGATTATTTGATGTGCTTTTATGTCTAATGTAAATATAATAAGATAGTTCAAGTTTTTAATGTTCCAACCCCAAAAATATCGAACTGTTAAAAACCTATGAGACTCCAAATGCTGAAAGGCAGTGAAAATGCACCTAAAAATATACCGGCACCCAAATTTGTCTGTTTGGATGAAATACCGGAGAGTGCCAGTGAAAATGCAAATATCTCGAAAAGGCAAAGTGATCCTGAAATGGCTATTAATAAAACTATAATAAGGGCTTTAACTGTCATAATATATAAAAGCAGCGCAGAAACAAAAGCACTTATCAAAGCTATTCTAAAGCCATAAGAAGAAGGTAACCCTTTCAGCGCTTTGGCGAGCGGAATTACTGCCAGTGCAGCTAAAACATAAACTATTATTTTCAGATCAAAACCGCCAAAAAATTCATTGGCATTTGACATGGACAGGTCAACAGCCAGATTTGTAAATCCGCAGGAGAGGCCCACAATTAAGGGCAGCAGTAAGTTACTGTTCGAAGAATCAATTGTTAGATTCTCCCTGTTTTGAGAATCATCTGCAGACATTCTTTTATAAAACCAAGCCGCAGCTAAAAGGAGTAAAGCGCCCAAAAAAAATGTAAAACTGCTGCCTGTTTTTTCGAAAAACTGTTCCAAAAGGGGTACTGCTGCAAATAGTATATTGGCAGCAAGTGAGACAGTTGCAACAACAATAGGCAATTCAGGACCTTTTGCACTTTTTAGTAAAAAACCGGTAGCAGGGCTATAAAATATATTCATCCCAATCAGCCATAGTACCATAAAAAGTGGAATTTTGGCTTTGAGGAAGTCGGGAGCAATATCAAGAAATATATAGGAGGAAGCTAAGAAAATAAGCGCTGTAAAGCTTATTCCCACAGTAAAAACGAGGTAGCGGCTTCCTGATTTATTGCTGAAACGGTCGGCAATAAGACCTGCAAGAGGAGGAATTAATACCAGTGTAAAGTTTTTAGCAAAATCCAGCGTATTGGCTGCCTCCAAAAGGCCAAACTCAGTAAGTAGTTTGGGCTGAAAATAGTGATAAGCTACCCAACAGATGATGATTGCACTGTTGAGCAGAGTGATCGCATAGATTCGATTCCAGTTTATTTGACTGTTCATGTTGGGGAATTTTAATAGCAACCTTGATAATATTTTCGGAATGATTGATTTCAAAGTTATACCTATACTTTAACATAAGAAAAAAATAGAAACAATTTAATCAGACAAATTTTTACAATACTTGAAGGAAGTTATTTTACCATCCTGAATACAATTTATTGAACTTATCATTTGGCTTGAGTGTAAAACCATAAAATCCTATATATTCATACTTTTCCCAAAGCGGTCTCAACCATCGGTACATAAAATGATCGGGATATTGTCTGTAGATTAATTCATCAGTTACTTCCCAACCGCAATGCATAGCAAGCAGTTTCCAGTCTTCAGGATTAAGTTCAAAAATATGTACATCCTCAGGGTCAGCAGTCATATCATCTATATTCAGTCTGACATGGTGAAGACCGACTCTGCTTTTTCGCAGATAGGGTACAGTGAATAATGTAAATTTGGAAGGAGGATTTTTAGATAGTTGATGCAAAAACTCAACGGGTGAAGATAAATGTTCGAGCATTTCAAAACTCAGCATTACATCGGCATTGATATTGATTTCATTCAACAATTCTGCTCTTTGCAGGATTCCTCTTCCACCATTTTTATTGATTTTTTCAATGGCTATCGGGTCAAGATTGACACTGTAGGCATCTTTTATTGAAAAAGAATGAGCTTTTTGAAGATGCTGAAGGTATTTAATATGGTTCCCCGATGAGTCACCTACATCGATCAGTGTAAATGGTATATTCCCGCAGTATTTTTGGATCATTTTTAAGGTAAAAAAAATCTGAAAACTGTGTTGTGCCCTTATCTTGTAGGCATAAAAAGGGGCATAGTCAGGACTCTTTATATCCATACAGTTCATGCCGTCGGGATTACTGTACTGATTTGAAATGTCAGGAATTGCCTCGCATAATTCCTGAAATAACTTGTCCATTTTCTGCTGTTTCAGAGCACTTGAAAGCGACCATTGCAATAACCAATCAATCTTTGATTTTGCATCATGGATTTCAAAATATTTATCAAAAAACATGGTACAGGCGTTTAATTACTGAGGTAACTCAATTTGTTTTCTGAAGCATAGAGATGATCAGTACTCTGATTTGAATTGAAGTCAATGAATGCGAGAGATGCCACCAAACGGTCAAAATTCAACAAAGGGTTCATCGCCTTATGAATGCCATTAGCATTAATAATGATAATGTCCCCGGGCTTGCCCAAAAAATATTTGGTTTGATAGTGCTTTATTTCCTCTTCGTTAAATCTTGATCTTTCATAAGAATAATATTTCCAATCATTATTGTTGGACCCTAAACAATAGCCTAGCGGCCCATTTTCCATATTTACCTCAGTCAGGTAAACCAATACTTTGTAATAATCAAAAAGTCCGTCATGATGCCATAAAAAAGAACCGGTTTCTCCGGCAATATGGGAGGAATGATAAAGTCTTAAGACTTTTTTGGGAGATTTATAACCTCTGCTGTGGTCGATGATATTTTCAATATATTTATCATCGAACAGTTTCTTTAATGATAATGGAATCGGATCGGGGTAAAAAGTCTGAAAAGAATCAGATTCTTTTCCCTTTGAGCGCATCATATTTCTGAAATCTTCAATTTCTGCGGGTTCGAAATTGAAGTAGGATGGAAGAAAAATAACCCCATTTTTTCTCAATTCGTCTATTTTGTCCTGATTGCTTTCCACAAAACTACTGTCCGCACGGAATCTTTTTTTTTCAGCATTGACGATTTTATTGAAATCTTTTTTTTCTAAAGATGAAACCAGCCGATCTACCCATTTTAAGTTTCTGAAAAGGTTTCTCATGTCTTCTCCGAATTTAAATATCATAAGACAACATTTTAAACTTGAATTGTAATTATACTCTGCTCAGAACCGCAATATACTGGTCTATTTCGCTGTCGTCAAAATACTCAGTGACAGTCCATCCGGTTCCTTCCAAGATTTCCAGAAGTTCTTCTTTGGAGACAAAGAGATAATCTTTCCAAGGCGTCACGAACTGTCTGTATCTTACCCTCACACGGATTTGACCGCCCAAACGACCGTTAAGTCTATTTTCCTCAATGTATTTTTTATCATCCTCCATGAAAAATGCTTTTCCGTTCGGATCCAATGTTTCAATCAGAATTTTAGCAGTAGGTTTGCAGATTTCGAGACAATTTCTAAAAAAGCGTCTGGCAAGTGTTTGGTTTTGCAGTAATCCAAAATTATTACCCCACATAAAAACTGAATCCAGATTATCTGTAATACCGGCATTCAGGTGCAGCACATCACAGAGTAAAGTATTTTTCAGACCTCTGTCCTGACAGACTTTCAAAGCGAGGGGGGAGTTATCCATACCGGTTATATCAATACCAGCATTTTGGAAATGGACAGCGTGCTTGCCGCCTCCGCATCCGATGTCCAAAACTTTTCCGCTGATATGCCGACTGGCCTCTTTCTGAATTCGTGACCAGCTTTCAAATGTTTCTGTGTAGGCATCACTGTCTCCGTTGAGTGTAAAATGACCGTCTTCCCTTTCAATAATATCATATCCTCCTCCATTACCGTAAAATGTATCGGCAATATTATTTCCATAAGCATCTTCCAGAGCTGAGAGGCCCACAATTTCTCTGTAATTTTTCATGTTATTTTAATTTTTTCTTTGTTGAAATGCAATAGAGATCCTGTACTAAAACAGACATTCTGCCATAATCCAAAGTCTCTGCGGTATCTGTTAATTCATGGTAATTTTTATTTCTGAATAAAGATGTATCAGTAATCATAACTGCCGGAATTCCTTTTGCCCAATAATTCCGATGATCAGACCAATCCATCCCGAAGGAATTAAAAGGGGAAATAAATCTTTTGTAATTAAGTGCAGGATTATTTTTTACTGATTTCCAAATCTGTTTTAGTACTTTTTGAGAGGAATAATTGGAAACAAGCATCAGGTAATTACCCCGGCGTCCATAAAGATATTTTAAAAAAGAAAGCGGATATTCCTGACTGTCAGGCAGCTCTGAAAAATATCCTACCATCTCAAGGCAGATCATAAATGCAGTATTATCTTCAGTACATTGTCGGGCATGATGAAAGCTCCCCATTTCTTCCGTTCCAAAGAAAGGAGGTTCTTCACAGGCATAACAGACCAATTCAATATCACAGGGCAACTGCGTTTCTGTACCAAGCAGTTCTGAAAGACAGAGCAAAACAGCTATGGCTGAAGCATTGTCATCTGCACCGGGCGTTTCTTCAAAACTGTCATAATGTGCAGCTATGATTATTTTTTTTGAAGATTCGCCCTTGAAGAGCATGGAATAGTTTCTGTATTCAATGCCCTTTTCATCTTTCCAACTTTGAATTTCGGGTGTCGGATAATGTTCCCTGATGAGATTTTCCATCAGTGCCATAGCAGAGCCCCATTCAGGTCCGCCTGCCCTTCGAAATCCCTTCAAAGCCAATTGCTGAACTATATGCTGTAGTTTTTCTTTCATCAAAAATCAAAATCTTCAAAATGAATTTGCTCAATTTTATTAAAATCTCTGAAAAGAGCTGACAATAATACCTCTTTCAGCAATATTCCGAGATGTTTATCCAGTAATATTGATTTTTCCTCAGCCCGGGGATTGTTTTCCTCAGTCCAAAGCTGAATTTCAATATTTTCCGGATTCACTGAAACCTGCAGTTCGTAAGGATATTTACAAAATTTCTGCAGTTCTGATTGTAACTGTACAGTTGAAATCGGCAATTCGGGGGCATACATTAAATTGATCACCATCGAAGCTTTTTGTGTTGTATCAATATGTTTACACAGGATTTTTTGATCATCAAAGGTTTTATCATCCGGGATCATTAATAGTTTTGAATTGTTCAAAAAAGTAAACATACCGGGAATGCCTGCCTGCAGACTGTTGTCAGTAAAAGCGATGAGATCATTATCCCCAAAAAGGGAATGTGATAATAACAGTAATAAATCCAACATGCTGACTTTCAGATTCTCTGTAATTGACTCCAGTCTTTTCTTTTCATCAGCAGAAAGCTGCCAGCTGTATATTTTAGCCAATTTTCCGGAGCTTTCCGTTTTGGCAATATTCTGAAGCAAAGCCTGTTCAAAAAATCCTTTATAGTTAGTCAGAGCAGGTTGCTGTCTCCCAAGCATGGCGTTATAAAACTGCTGCATTACCATATCAATGCCGACAGCATCCAAAAGAATGTGATGCCATTCTACCTTTAAATTTTGCTCAATCAGATATATTCTTAGCAGCGGCTCTCCCTTTTCAAGACTGTCAGGCTGAAGTGCGGATTGAATAAACGCTTTGAAATTATTATTTTTTACCCATTTACTGTTTTTTAAATTGTCATCCGTACTGACAGCATATCCCAAATGAGGATAAATTTGGAATACCCGTTCTGTAGCGGCGCTAAGTTTGTTTATGTCAAACTGCAACGGCCATTTACAGGAAAAGGAAAGTAAAAAAGGAGATTCTGTATCAGTAAAATTACCCTTTTCAGTAATCAGTATATCCAATTGTAATGGATTGAGCGGAAAAGAAGCGGTTATTCCGACAGGCATTTCACTTTCTTTTTCGGCAATGAGTTCCTCCAGGGCAGTTAATGTCTGATGCTCCAGAAGCTCTCTGATTGACATTGAAATATGTAATTTTTTTTCAAGCCAGGCCTGCATCTTCATTAATTTTATGGAATTTCCTCCAACTGACTGAAAATGTGTGCTTCGGTTAAAATTTGTATGTCCCAATACAGCCACCCAGCACTCAAATGCTTTGGTTTTTGGCATTGATTCCTCTTCATTCGACCCCTTGTTGAGATATGTCTCCAATAAAAATTTTCTGTCAATCTTTCCATTGATATTTCTTGGCAAAGCATCCAAATATACCTGTACTTCAGGAATCATATATTCCGGTAAAACCTTGGCGCAGGCCTTCCTGAATTGGCTGTCTGACATCTGCTTACCTGTCCAAAACGCTGCCAGTTTAAGGTCTGCTGTTTTGTCAACGGCAATTGCGACCTGTTCAATACCCTCCACATTGTGCATCAGAGATTCTACTTCGAAAGGTTCTACCCTATAACCTCTGATTTTTATCTGATCGTCAATTCTTCCCAGATATTCCAATCTTCCGTCTTTTCTAAACCAGCCAAAATCACCTGTTTTATACCATCTTAAACCATCCTTTTGGATAAATTTAAGTTCAGTCAGCTTTTTATCATTTAAGTATGAATGGGCCAAATATGGGCCGGAAATCCATATTTCTCCCGGAAATCCCTCCGGCACTTTATCTCCCTGTGGATCAAATAAACCGGCAGAGGCATTATTTATGGCAAATCCAATATCGGGGATTTTTGAAATATTGTTTTTATCAACGGCATTGCAGGTGACAACATGTGTTTCTGTCGGACCGTAAAAATTAAATAATCTAATATTTTTTTTCTCCACCCAACTTTTAAGTGCATCGCCTATTATCAGGGCCTCACCTGTGGTCACAACCTGTTTCAAGGTATGACAGTCATTAAAATAGTCAGGGTCGATATCCAAAATTGAATTTAGGAGTCTTGCGGGAATCCAGGCCATAGTGACCTTGTTATCCTGCATGCTTTTCCTGATTTGCTGTATGTCCTGCCTATATTCATAGGGCATTTCTATGAGTGTTGCGCCAAGAGTTAATGATAAAATGATTTCGTGAAAAGATGCATCAAAGCCAAAGGAGGAAAGGGCCAAAATTCTTTCATGTTCATTAAGACCCAAAGAATGCGCCGTCCAATCTGCCAAATGAATCAGACAGTCCTCTGTCTGAATCACCCCCTTTGGCTGCCCGGTTGAACCCGAAGTGTGAAGGATGAATGAAGCATTTTCAGGTTGAAAAGTAATGCGCTGCTCGAGCTCATCAATGGTCAGCTGTTGCTCCTTCTCGGTAATAATAAATCTGCAGGAGGCGTTTTTCCAAATAAATTCCTTCCTTTGGGCAGGATATTTAAAATCCACAGAACAGGCTACGCCCCCAATTTTCCAAATAGAAAGAGTGCTCAACAGAAAATGATAGGTTGATGTTACATCTACGCCAAGCGATTCATTTTTTTGTACCCCCAACTGTTTTAGTGCTGAGCTGAATTGGTCAACCTTTTTCCAAAAATCAGTATAACTGATGCTGAATTCTCCGTCCAATAATAACTTACTTCCGTCCTTTTTAAACAAGTCCAAAATGTTTCCGTATGCCAAAGACTTTGTTTGACCTTTGGAAACGGGTTGCAATGATAAGGACTGATAAATTTCGTTAATACTTGATGTCCAGCTTATATGGCTTAAAAATTCAGAAAACCGTTTTAAAAGGGCATCGGCAAAATCTCTATGGTAGAATCTGCTTTTAAAAAGCGCTCTGATTTCAATGCCTTCCTCTTTAGGATAGCAGATCAGCGTCCATTTGGCAGCAGTTTTTTCTCTGAATTTCCCAATACTGATCGAAGTATTGGTTTCAATAGTACTGTCGATAGGGTAATTTTCAAAAACAAAAATATGATCCAAGTCTAGACTGACGCCCTCCAGTTGACCTGCAGAAAAGGCTTTATGTTCATTATCTGAAATGATTTGATGTTTAACTTTTTCCGATAATTCAATAAAACTATCTTCAGGATGTATTTCTATAGGGAATGGCAGTGTTTGAATGAGCATTCCAACCTCCTCTTCCAATAAACCTTCTCTTAAGGAATTTACCCTTCCCGGACAGATTGTTTTTCTTTTAAAAGAGGCCGAAAGAAAGCCAAGCCAGGCTGTTAAAATAAAAGTATGCTGTGTGATTCCCACAACAGCCAAACTCTTCCAAAGTGGAATATGAGGTATTTTTATATTCAATTCTGCATATTCTGCTGGATTGTTGCCCACAGAAAGATAGGGGATAAGTGGTTCTCCGGGCAGGTCTTTCAGTCTTTGCTTCCAATAATCAGCAGCAGCTGCATAATTATTTTTATTTAGACCATACAGATAATTGAGGTAAGCATTCTGTTCGGGAATATCTTTTCCCTCCAAAGCGTCAAACAACAGCTTGCTGAAAATGCCCAATGACCAACCATCCATCAATAAATGATGCTGTGTCCAGATAAGATGTTTTTCCCCGTTTTCTTTTTCAAAAACAGTCAACCTGATCAGATTGCTGCTGAAATCAAATTCAGTGCTAAAGTCCAACTCGAGCAATTCTTCAAAAGAAATATTTTCTTTGACTGTCCTGATGTCTAAAACGGTGTTTTTCGGTAATATCCAAATATAATCGCCATTGAATTTTTGCAGGTAAAGTCTTAAAGCCGGCAGACTGTTCATTACTTTCTGATATGCCCCGAGCAGTTTTTCTGTACTGATTTCTTTACTTAGGACATAAGTCAGCTGTTCCATGTAGATGCTTTCTCCTGAAGCGGCCAAACTGTCGAATAGAATTCCTTTTTGTGTTTCTGTCAGTTGAAAAATACCGATTGCCTCAACTTCGGCTTCACTGTTGAATTTTTCAAGTTCACAGTCTTTTTTCCAATCAACAACGATGGGATCATTTGTTGAAGTTTGCAGTGAGATCTCGGCTAAGGTTTTAGCTGAAAATAACTCCTGAACAGTTAGCTGATATCCATCTTTTTTAACCAGATTAATCAATCTTATTGCACTGATACTGTCTCCTCCATTTTCAATAAAACTTTTTTGGGCATTGATTTTATTGCCTAACAGTTTATGAAGGTAGGGAATGAGCAGCGAATCGCTGTTTCCGGGCTGTGCCTGTCCTTTATTTCTGAAAATAGCAATCAATGCTTTTTCATCGATTTTACCATTTACGTTCAGCGGAATAGATTCCAAAAAGATAAAGGAGGCCGGGGTGGCGTATTCAGGGAGTATTTCCTTACAGGAACTTCGTTCAATCTCTCTGTTATGGGTATGAAATGCCGCAAGTATGCTGTTGTCGATAAATAATACTATAAATCGGGCTTCAAATTTTTTTTGCAGTAAAAATTCAATTTCTCCCAACTCAATTCTATATCCTCTTATTTTTACCTGTCGGTCATTTCTGCCTAAATAATAAAAATCATTTTGCATCCGCCAACCCAAATCACCGGTTTTATAAGCAGTACTTTCGAGGAGGGGAAATTTTTCTTTTGTCAATTCGGGATTATTGTAATAGCCGCGGCAAACTCCTGCGCCGCTGACGTAAAATTCACCTAAAAAGCCATTTGGAGCCGGGTTTCCCGATTTATTCAGAATAAATGTTTCATAGCCGGGCAGCGGATTGCCGATATTACTGAAGCTATCTGGTATAAGCTCCTTAAAAGTCACATGAACTGTTGTTTCTGTAATTCCATACATGTTAATCGCCTTAACATGCAGATTGTTTTTTTGCCAGGCATTGATTTTTTCAGAATTCAATTTGTCTCCTCCGAAAATCAAATATCTCAAATGAGTCAATTTTGGCTTGGAATCTCCTATCAGGATCAGGTTGTCAAATGATTTTGGCGTCTGATTGAGAATGGTAATTTTTTCCTGAACTAAAATGTCATAAAATCTAAAACTGTCTCTTACTTCACTTCGGTCCGGAATATAAATAGAAGCTCCATTGAGCAATGCCCCCCAGATTTCCCAGGTTGAAAAATCAAAGCCATAACTGTGGGCCAGAATCCATCTGTCCTCTTGATTAAAATCAAAAAGTTTTAAAGTTCCCAAAAACAGATTGCATAAATTTGCATGGGTAACTGCACAACCCTTGGGATGTCCGGTAGTGCCTGAAGTGTAAATCAAATAACAAATATCATTCAGGTCCGGCTCTGTTTTGTAAAAAGAAGATTGGCTTTCCTGAAATGGCGTTATCGTATTCATTCCTTCAATCGGATCGAGATCACTGATGACAGTCCGAGTTTTTGTATCTTCCAAAATGTATTTCAACCTTTCGGATGATATTTCCGGATCAAGCGGCACATAAATGGCCCTTCTTTTCAGGATGGCAAGATATGATATGATCAGTGAGGCGGAAAATGAGGTTCTAACCCCAATCGGTTCCTGTATGTCAACTTTTAAAACAGCAGCAAGTCTGTCAGAAAGTTCATCCAATTCTCTGTAGGAATAACTGTTTCCTTTAGAGTCCTTCACAGCGGATTTTTCAGGGCACAGCTTTACTTTTTCTGCCCATAATTCAGTAATGGGGCATAGCTGATAATTAGCCTCCTGTTTTGTCTTTTTTTGTGGCTCACCAGTTAAATAATGCCTGAATGAAAGGATAATTTCTTTTGCAGCCTCCCTATTTATTTTGCTCAAATTCCATACAAAGGTGATGTTGCAGCCGACTTGCTGTGGCTGTAAAACCAAGGAAAGTATATAATGGGGTTTTGACCTGAATATTGTATGATATTCTGAGCGGATTTCAGGTTCCACAACCCAGCAATGATCGAAAAGTCCCGAATTAAAAAAATGTTGGGCCGGTTCAACACAATGAGAAAGGATAAAAGCTCTCTGTCTGTCAAGGTCTTCTTTCAGATTTGTTGAATTCAGGTCGAAAATCAATGGCCAGGTTTGGATGAAGTAGCCTAAAGCTGTTTGAGCCTCCGGTTCTGAATTGCGCATACTGAAAACCTCTCCCACACATATTTTGTGATCCCCGCTTGCCAGGCCTAAAAATTGAACCCAGGACAGCATGATTTCCCGGTATCCCAATTCGGAAAGCTCCAGGTTTTCATAATAAAATCCGGAATGTCCCTGTACTGGTGGCGCAGTGTAATTTTGTAACTGAAATGAAAGGCCCGCGTTTTTTTTATGACTCAATTCAGAAACCTTGGGCATCCATTCTTTTGAGCTGAAATTCGATTCGGCACGCAGTTTGGAAAATGCATACTGAATTGAGATGCCGTCAAAAAGTAAGTGGTGATAGCAGCAGACCAAAAACTGAACCCTGCTGCTTTGGAAAACAAAAATTCTAAAAAGCGGAGGATGCTGAATATCAAAAAAAATATTTTTTGAATCTAACAAATTTAATACCTCATTTTCCTCCCAGTTTTCGGCCTCAATAAATTGTATTGGAATTTCTATCGACTTTAAACGTATACGAAGAGGGCTGTCTGTTTTTTCATAAATAAATACATCTCTGAAGCGCGGCACAGATAATACCCACTTTTCTATGTCATCCTTTGAGATTTGTTGCTGATGAAGACGGATAATGGCTGTTTCTGTGTAGTTGGCATTGTTTTCCCTGTCCATTTCCAATACAATCAGACTCTGTTCCCCAAAATGAGTCTTGTACACAGACTCAATATCCTCTTTGGTATATTTTTTTTTAATCATTCAAAATGGATAAAATATCGTTAATGTCATAGTTTTCAGGCTCTAAACTTTCTGTTGCATTTGTCTCTGCAGTTTTTGATTGCAGCAGAAATTGGATACAGGGGTTTTGAATGAAAGCGGCTACCGGCACAAAAATGCCCCTCATATTAATCTCATTGGCTAAAGATAGCAAATCGATGCTATTCCAGCCAAATGAAATTAAAGAGTTTTCAGGAGCCCCGAAAGGCTTATTTTTTGACAAAAGACAACTGTAAACTTTCTTTTCAAAAGTTGAATCATTTGGAACCCAGGAGCTGTTTACTTTTCTGCTTTGTTTATACCATTCAAGCAGTTTTTTTCTGTCAGCTTTCCCATTCTGATTCACCGGCCAATGATCGCAATTATAGATATCATCCGGCAATTGATATTTGGTTAAAAACTTAGACAGAAATTCCAGGATATCCTTTTTATTTGCCGGCCCATCTACAAAAAGAACTGCCATTTGTTCCGCCTCAAAGCAGATACAGGCTTTGTTTCCTATAAAATCAGAAGTTTTATGAGCTATAAATGCTGCAGGAATTCTCCGCCCGTTAACTTTGATAAAGTCATCATTTTTTCGCCCCCCAACAATAAGCCCGTCTTCCGGAATAATCATCCCCAAATCTCCTGTTGCATAGTATGAGCTTTGATTTAATTCAGTATCGGAATATCCGACACAGGTCCCTTCAATACAGATCTCACCCCAAGAACCCATAACTTTGTATTTGCCTTCCTGATTCCTTATGCTGATGATTTGACTGCCTACAGTGAAACCGGAAGGAAATCTTTCATCTGAATTTATTTTCAGTTCAGAAATGGCAGAGTCAATGCTGCATTCGGTAAGACCATAGCTGTTGTAAAATTTTATTTGCTCGAAAATTGGAGCCTGTATCAGGTTAAAAAATCCTTTTTGAATAGGTTCGGAGCCACAAATAATTACGCTGATTGGAGCCGTTTCACTTAAACAGGTTAAAAGGTAATGCAAAAACGAAGGTGTTGATTCCAAATGGCTTACCTTATGCAGGCTTATTATTTCTGAAATTTTAATTGCGTCAAGTCTTTCCGACTCAGTAGCAAGTACCAAGGTTTCGCCGCTAATAAGACTTCTAAGCAGGTCGCCAAAGAAAACATCAAAACGCTGATCAGCCAAACAAAGATGTACACTGTCCTTTGTCTTGTATATTGACATCCAATCGGGTATCAATGTTTTTAAGGCATCAAATGGTATAAAGATTGTTTTATTGCCTCCTGCTGTTCCGCTTGTTTTGGCAACATAAGCAATTTTACCCGATGCTGTAACTGTTTCTTTTTCAATATTGTGATAACTGACTGCATTTCCCGTTCTCCAGGCAGCCAATAATTCAATAATATTGTTAATGTCTCTTTTAGGGTTCAACCGCAAAATTCCATTTTGAATGTTGTTTAGGGGTTGATTTATTTTTTCTTTTAGTTCACCAAAGCTTAAGCTTTCATCTCCGCATATCAAAGCAATTTTCTTAGGATCTGCATGATTGAAATAATACCAAAAGTCTTTATATTCTGTTGTTTTTGGATTAAGCAGCGACAAATGTGCTGTTGTTTTTTTATCATTCACAGCAACAATTGCCGAGATAATTTTTCTCGTTAGAGTTCTTAGAAATGTTTTCCAATAATAGGCGGATGCAATGTCAACTCTATAGTCCAGGTGAAAGATCAATTGGTTGTCACCATATTCAAGAAGATGTATGCCGAGGATATTATCATCAGTTGAAGTAGGTTCGAAATTGAATTTTGAGACAAACTCATCAGGTCTGTGGCTGTAGGTCTCTTTCTGATAAGAAAAAAGAACATTGAAGGCTCTTACAGCATTGGAATCATTTAGGAATTCCAATAAAGGATAATCCTGATACCGGAACAGATTTAGCATTCTTTGCGGCATTCCCACTGATCTGTCTTCTGATAATGGCAGGAAATTTACGAGTGTTGGGAAGGAATTTTTTTGAAATTTGTTTTGCCTGTTTCTTAGGGCAATTCCCAATTTTAAAGGAATTTCAAGATCTGCTTCGCAATTCTTTAATTCGATTTCAATGAATTCCAATAATAGGGCCATCAGTGAAGTGCCTGTTTTTTCAGCATAGGCATTCAAATGTTGCTGAATCCTTGAATTGAATTTCAGGCTAATTCTTTCAACTTCGCCAATTCCCAAATCATTTGGTAATTGTTTGTCTGCGTAGTTGATTAAACCGCTGCTGAATTTCAAATCCGGAAATAAATGCAGCGCCTCAAATTGTCCCT
The DNA here is from genome assembly GCA_903854205.1 of uncultured Bacteroidota bacterium. Lineage (GTDB taxonomy): Bacteria > Bacteroidota > Bacteroidia > Chitinophagales > Saprospiraceae > Saprospira. The sequence continues at coordinate 13,803 of CAINVS010000581.1, forward strand.
CCTGATATTGTCGGAATACAGCGTTCCAAAAAAGATTAAATGAATGTGCATCACCAAGGCAATGGTGCAAATACACATGCAGTATCAAAAAATTATCAGCATCTCTAAAAAGTTGAACAGACCACAATTTTCCATCAATTGCGATTTCCGGAATATGTTCATATTCTTCTAAAGAACCGTTCCATTCCTCACGGAGAGACCAGCTTTTGTCTTCATTATCAATTTTTAAAAAGGTCCAACTTGATTTTGTAAGAACTTCAGACAGTGAACTGTATAGTTTTATGTAATCCAGACCTTCCAAAACAGCACTGCCTTTAAGTGTGTTTGACTTTGAATTCCCGATATTTATTTCCCGATTGAAAAAAAGTAGCTGATATGGATTTAACTTGTGTGTATTCATGACTTTGGGGTTAAGGAACGGATTAAAAATAACTTGAACAAGTTCCTTCGGGAGCTCGTACCCAGGGGCACTTCGGTTCTCTTGAATTTTTCGTCTCGTCAGCATAGCAGACGAGATTGCAAATCCTCGCGATAACACCACTATTGCTGTCTCGTCACAGTGACGAGACGCCTTGTTTATCACAATCCCGTCGTTAGTGACGGGACTACACTCCTTTTGTTCAACTTATTTCTAATCCATTCCTAATAAATTCAAAATTCAGCAAATTAATTTTCAAAATTTATTTCCAATTCATTCCAAATGGCAGGTATTTCATAATGCCCGGCAGCTTTTATTTTATGCAGCAATACTCTTTTTTTGCTGAAAATCTGCCACTTTAAAAAATCAAATACGCTGAACCCGTTTTCACAATAATAAACATCGAGATCTGCATTTGCGGTACCGCTTTGCTGATATGACTCAATGTATTGCTGATGATCTTTAAGGTAATTTACAATCCGCTCATAATCATTGTTATCAGTTGAAATCTGTGCGGCAATATCCAAAAGCTCCATTTTCAATTCAATATTTTGAATGATTTTTCCGGGCTCGGGTTGTGCTGTTTTGTCCAGAATGATCAGTTTCTTTACCCTGATCTCATTTTCTTCCAACCATTTGGCCATTTCAAAAGCGACCAATGCACCCATTGAATAGCCAAGAATTGTTATTTCTCGAGGCAGTGCCCCCAAGCGGATTCTTTCTTTGATCAGTAATATTGCAATTTCTTCAATGCTGCTGCAGCGATTTTGTCCGTAAGCCCCGGGATAACTGAAAGCAAAAGCAGTACAGGCTTCAGGTAATTTTAAAGAATTGAATATAAAACTCAGACCCATAATAGGAGGAACTAACCATATTTCAGGCCCGGAGCCCTGCTCTTTTATCTTCCAAATCAGATTTGGATCAGCAACAACTTTGAGAGATCTGTTAATAAATGAAAGTGTAGGCTGCCTGAAAAAATCGGCTGCTGAAATTTTAATTTGCATAGATTTCTCCAATTCCTTCAGTAAAAGCAGTGCTTTTATGCTGTTGCCGCCTGCTTCAAAAAAATGCGCAGCAGCTGAATTTTGCTTCCCCAAATATTTCACCCAAATGCTCATCAGCTCTTTGGGATAATTTTCGGCGGTTTCTGCTGTCGAAATAGTATCTGTTTCCGGAATAAATACCTTACACTGTTTTTTCTGCTCTGAAAGTTCTAAAGCCAAAAGGAAGAAATTTTGATGAAGCTCCCTTATTTTTTGCTGATTGATCTGCTGATGATCAAATTCCCAACGAAAAATGAGTTGAGTGTTAATCTGTTCTACATAGAGGCTTAAAGGCAATCTCGGACGGGACATAACTGTTTTTTCTTCAATTTTATCATTGTTCTCGAGGATAAAAGGATGCTGAATAATCAGGCCCACCTGATGATATGCTTCCATTATACTTGTATCGGGGTAAATGATTGCCTGCTCTGATGCAGCAAAAAGCTGCGAAAGTGCCCACTTCTGACTGGCAATACAGTCATCAGTACTGACTTCAGGGTCGAATGCCGGAAATGGGTAGGCCCGCATGTGCATACCTGCCTGTTCCTTTGTTCTGTGGTCCACAACCAGTGAAATCCAATTTATTTTTATCTGCTGAAGATGCAGCGCTTTGGAAAGCAGATTGGAAATAATGACCGTCTGTGTTGTCTGGTATTCAACAATAATCTGTTGAAGAATTTCTCTCTCTTTTGAAGTACATGGAATAACCAATGAAGGTTGAAGCTGATGCTGTGAACTACTGAAATAGATGGCAGGTCTGCATGTTAAACTGAAATAGCTCTTCCAGTCAACCTTTTTTGAAGGAATTGTAAAGTCTGACTGAGCTTTGGCCTGTGGTTTATCCAGGTAAAAATTAAGAAAAATTTCCCGTAAATAGCCATCCGATCCTCCGTCATATACCAAATGATGAGGATTGAAATACAAGTAAGTATGATTATTTGTATGAATAATTGCAGCTTCAAAAGCGGGGCCTTCGGTCAGAACCAACTCTTTTAGAAATGCCTGTTTCGAAAAATCTTCAAAATTGTCAATATGCAATTCCGGCAATTCATAATCATTAGCGTCCAATGGGATTTCAAAAACTTCTCCAACTGCATTTTCATGAAATTTAACAAAAAGAGAACTGCAGTACTGCAGCGATTTTTTGAATGCAATTTTTGTTTTTTCAATCCCGAATTCATCAGGAATGGTAATAAAATGAGGTAAATTGTAGAGGGAAGAATTTCCTCTTTTTATTTCATACCAGATTGCTTCCTGTGCTTTGGTTATTACTTTTCGATCGGAAAGTAAGGGAGTATCGCTGTTTTGATATTCAAGTGATTGAGACAGCTGTTTGAAATTTTCGGCGGAAAACAACTGAAATACGGCCATTTTTTTGTCAGAAACTTCATTCCATCTTCTGACATACTGCATGGCATCGAAACTGTTTTTGCCGCTATGGAAAAAATGCTGATTTCCCATTACATCCTCCTCAAAACATTGTCTGTAAACTGCTAAAAGCTGAGCAAGTATTTCTTCATTGGAATTTATTTCAATGCTTTGTTCCGTATGCGATAATGCAATTTTACGAAGGGTTTCCATATCTGTTTTCCCATTCTGGTTCAGCGGCACCTTTTCTATTTCTATAAACAGTGAAGGCAAGAAATAGGAGGGATAGGATTGCAGAATCTCTTTTTTTATTTGAATTAATTTTCTCGCAGGCATATTTCCTGAGTAAAAAGCGGCTATTTCAGTAGAAAGTCCATGTGCTGTATCAACCGCATGCCAATTCAAATCGGGACAAATTTTTGTTAAAATATTTTCAATTTCTTCCAATTCAACTCGCTGTCCTCTTATTTTAACCTGTTTGTCTGATCTGCCTTTGAAATGTAAGATTCCCCATTCATCTTTTGTGCCCCTATCTGCAGTATACCACACAAGTGCCTGCTTATTGGTCCAGTTATCTTGGATATAATAACCGTAACCGACAGCAGGACCGCTAATGCCAACAAAACCATCCATGCCATCCTGTATAGAAAAATGCCTGTCTGAAAAAACATTAATAGCACAGTTACTCATTTCATTACCTATCGGCACAGTCATTTCATCAGCATAATCCGGACGGTCATCAGTGTCAATATCAAAAAAGCTATTATCAATTGTTGTTTCAGAAAGACCATAGGAGCTGATGAGTTTTTGGGAAGCAAGTTTTGTTTTTTGCAATGCCCGGATTTCTTTCATCTTCCAACTGTCGGAACCCACTATCAGCAGTCTGAGTGAGGGGAATTTTGAGAGATTTACAGCATCTGCAATCCACCATCGAATTATCAGCGGGGTGGTTTCGAAAACAGTAATTTCAAATTTTTTAATTTTGTCCAATAAGACGGAGGGGTCTTTTCTCTCCCAGGCATTCAAAAGCACCAAACCGGCACCATTGAAAAAACTTCTGCCCAGATCTCCCAATGAAACATCAAACGAAAAGGATGCTGCCTGAAGACAGATGTCCCCTTCATGTATATTGTAATCCGAAATCCAAGCACTGACCGCTGCAGTGAAACCATCTTTTGTGACGCCAACCAATTTGGGTAAACCGGTAGTGCCTGAGGTGGCGATTGCATACTGAAGATTGTTTTGCAGCCCATCCCGATTTAATTTTGAGGCCAAGTCACGAATGTGAATGATACGTTCTTCAACCGTTTCGATATCTACGGGAACAAAAGGTTTAGCTTCTATTAAAAAATATAAAAGCTGAGCAACAGATTCAGGACTTCTGTCCAATGTCAGTACTTCTACCTCATTGGCGTCCTTGTTATGTATAAGCGAATATTTATCTATCAGTTGGTTCAACTCAAAGTAACTGAGACTTCTGTTTTCAAAGAATATTGCTGTCTTTGAAGCGTATTTTTCTATGATAAGCTGCCATCTGGATTTCAGTGAAATCGGTTCGGGATATTTTTTTTGAACAGGTACTTTTTCTGCTGTTGAAAATAATTTTTCCTGAAATTTAGAGATAGCCTGTTCCGTAAAAAGATCAGTTCTGTATTCCCAAGAAAATGTAAAATTGTCTTCTTGGTGAATAAAATCCAGAGAGATATGATAGTCCGTCTGTGAACGGTTAAATTTCAAAGTTTTAAAATCAGCAGCTGTTTTGTCAACAGCATGGTAAAGATAAGTCGTATTGAAAAATGGAAGGCCGGACTTTTGTTCGTTATCATCCAATTGGGCAATTTCGGCAAAGGGTTCAAATCTTTTAGCAAATAAAAGGCGCCAAGAATTAATGATATTCTGAGGGTTACTGTCTTCAACTTTATATGGAACTATATTCACCGACATAGCAGATAAGATATTCTCCCCCAATACCTCACCTATATTTACAGGAATTCCGGTTGCAAATTTATCTGCTTCGAAATAGCTGTACCACATTTTAACCCAAAGAACAAGACAGGCTTCAAAAAGACTGCAGTTATAGTTTCTACAAATATGCTGCAACTGTTGAATTTCATTTTCTTTCAATCGGAATTCCAATCTGCCTGAACCTCTTGCGTAATTATTTTTTCTTTCGAAGGGTAATAGTTTGGTTTCAATTCCATGCAGATAGGACTTCCAGAAAGCGGTATCTGTTTTCTGCTCTTTTGGGGCAGATAGAGTTATTTGAGTAAATGACTTTGACAGAATGTCTTTGTGCAGCAGGCGCCAAAGTTGCTCAATGCCCAACCCGTCAAGTAGGGCGTGGTGTATCTTAAATGCAAGAAAAAATTCATTATCAGTTCTGCCTATACATGTCTGGAAAAGGCCTTCATGAATAGGCATGTATTTGTTTTCAACAAAATTTTCGAAATCAGCGGCATCCTGCACTTCAATGTCAAAAATATGCACATTTGATCTCTTCCAGATATAATTGCTGCCTTGGGTTTCTATGGCAAAATGAAGATTTTGCTGCTTATGTATCCATTCTGTAATTTGCTTCAAAAAGTCCTGTTGTTGAAAAAGAATACCGCTGCTGATCCAATAGCTCTGAAAAAAAAGTTCGTCAGATTCTGACAGAAATAAAATTCTGGCAGCGGTTGAGTAAACTTTTTGTCCGACCTGTACAGGAAAAGTCCCGATGAGTTCTGTATTTATATTGTTTTTAATCTCAGAAATATCGGACAGTTTTGCAGCCTCAAGAATTGAATTGATTTCGAGAACAACTTTGCTTTTGGTTTTTATCATTCCTGAAAATTTCAAAGCATCGATTGAATTTAACCCATTAGCATACCAACTGAGCGCAGGATTTATGGTTTTAGTCGGAAAAAGTTCCTTCAGATAAAGCGCTACGGAGTAATCAAGTAATTGATTATCCTCTTTTTTAATGATTTCAGAAGCCTTTTTCATAAGCTTCTGCAGGTCAACTTTCCCGTTTTTATTCAACGGGAACTCAGGCATGCATTCAATGATTTGCGGAATGGCATACAAAGGCAGCCACTGCTGCAACAATTTTTTTGGAGCTAAAGCAGTATTGGCCATTGCTTTAGCAAAGGCAATCAGGCAGTTTTCATTGGATAATACAACCCAATGTTCGATGCCCGACCATTGCTTCAGTGCAAATTCAATTCTTGAAATTTCAATTCTTTGGCCATTGATTTTAATCTGATTATCCTTTCTGCCTCTAAAAAATAATTGACCAAGGGAATTGTAAAAACCTAAATCTCCTGTTTTGTAAGCCTTTGTATTTTTATAAATAAAAAACTTCTCCTCTTTTTTCTGCTCGGCATAACCCATTCCTACTGCCGGACCGCAGACAATTATTTCTCCTTCCTGAAATGGCGCTGCCTGACAATTATTTTCATTGCTTATAAATACATGCGCATGAGAAAAAGAGGTACCCAAAGGTAGATCGAAGCTGTCAAATTGCCCCGTATTTTCAAAACCGGTTGACAAAACAGAACATTCAGAAGGACCATAAAATTGAAACAATTGGGAGTTGGGAAACTTATCATGCAGTTTGCGCGCTAAATGTTGAGGTACCTTATCTCCACCGGTCATAATTAATCTGCAAAGCTGATCTTCCGGCATAGTTTCAATCCATCGCTCCAACAGGGAAGGGACCATGTGAAAAGCAGTGATTTCTTTGCAGGCTTCCTCCAGAAGGGCAGATTCAGAGAGTGTTTTTTTGTCGATAATTGTCGAATTCCATCCCTTCCACAGCGGAAAAATAAGTTCGGCAATTCCGATGTCAAAAGCCGGATGGGCAATGATACCGAAATGTTCAAATTCGCGCCAGGGCAGTTTCTGCTCCCAGGATTCGAAAAAGCCTATTAAATTCTGTAAACTCAGCTGCACTACTTTGGGCTCGCCGGCTGAGCCGGATGTACAGACAGATAAGGCAACTCCTAATATATTTGTCGATTTTGGAATGATCGTTTCAGGCAACTGTCCCAAATTGTCCAGATGTACCGCAAAATCAAAAGGGTGCTGTATTTCATTGACGAAGATGAGGTCTGCAGGATGCTTTTCTTCGAGTTTATGAATAAAATCGGCAGATTCCTTCTCATTGAGCGTTAGGGTTTCAACAGCTGCCCGCCAGGCGGCACAAATCAGGATATCTGTAAGTGGGTGTTTGTCACCATAGATCCAGATTCTTTTTATATTTTTATTGTTAAAATATTGTATTAGGGATCGATAGATATCTATACGGCCTTTTTTTTCAATCTTTTTTTCGATTGTTGCAAAAAACTGTTCCGAACTGATGCCGCTATTGAATTCAGGGATAGCAGTTTCTGCCCAAAAGCTTATATCTCCCAGGACTGAATCTGTTTCTTTCCAAATCAGGTCCAAGGCAGCGATAAAATGATCAGCGATGCTTTCAACTTGTTTTTCATTATGAAATTTTTGATTAAAATGCCAGTCGAATACTAAATATCCTTCTTTGGGGCTGATTGCCAGACTAAGGGGAAACTCTGAAAAATCGTAATTTTTAACTAGGGTAAAAGACTGTTCATGTTCCTTCAGGGAATTTTCAAGTGGATAATTCTCATAGGCCATAAGAAAATCGTACTGCAGATGATGAAAAATATCATTTGCAGTATCAACAAAAGGATAAGCGCTTACAGCCCTTTCTCTTTGTTTAAATCTATCGAGGATTTGAGAAATTTTTTCAGAAAAGTCCAGTTCTAATTGAAAAGGCAGTGTCTGTATTCCCAAACCAAAACCATCTCTGCACAATTCGATTAACCCATTTTGTTTTACAAGGCCCAATTGTAAAGTTTTTGTATTTGTCCATCGGGATAAAAAACAGGCCCAGCTGAATAATATAAATTCTGCATTGGTCAGTCCCAAATTTCTTGCCGCCAATGATACAGCCTGTTCCTTTATCCTTGTTGTATAAGTCAGATTTTTTTGGATGCCGTTTCCTAAAGTACTTAAACGGGCATATGACTCATAATTTTTCAGATAATTTTTGTAAACATCCACTGCAAGCTTATGATTCAGATTTTTCCAGGCATCATACCAATTTTTATTGGATTTGACGCTGAGGAAGCTGTGTGGAAACTTCAATGAAAAGAGTACATCACGCAGTATTTTTTGTCTGCCCCAACCGTCGAAAAGAATATGGTGATAAGTTATTAGCAGAAAAGTTTTCTTTGTATTTGTTTCTAAAAAGTCTAATCTGATTGCCGTTTCTTTTTCCAGTACAAAACCTTTTGAAATTCTGCTGTTGCAAAAGTCGTCCAGTAAAATTTCGTCAATCCGGTGGTATTGAAATTCCGGTTTTAAATTTTTAAGACAAACCCATACAGGTTGTTTAAGGCCTTCATGTAAAATAATGGATTGCAGACATTCGTAACTTTGAACAACTTTATCTACAGCAGCCTCCACTTCAGATCCCAAATGGTTTCTGACTTCAAATAGCAGCTGTTGGACATAGGCCTTTTTGTCGTCTTTCATTGAAGCGCTGAGCATAAATTGCTGAGCGGGTAACAAAGGAACTACAGATATAATATCCTCTTTCTTCATCAGTCCAGGAGATTTAACATGTCAGTAATTTGGTTGAGATCTCCATCATCAATAAGGTCATCAACATAGAAACCCGGAATTGTCCGAGTCCCCATTTCCACATTGATTAAATTGTTCCATTGCGCTGCAAACAGATCAAGCCGGAACGAAGGATGTGCCCGCAACATCCATTTTATTTTCCCTTCAAGTATAATCCCATTAATTTCGACAAAGGCAAGCAGTGGATTTTTGGGATCGACCTGCTCACCGGTATTCAAATTCAATGGCTTTGCCATTCCGCCCCAATTTTCGTCAAAACTGCCCAGGAAATTCAAAAGCACGGGAAATGGCGGACGTTGCCAATTGCTCATACCCATATAACCCAATCCGAAATTCGGCAGCCTCCTGAAACTTTCCCTGACATAGAAAATAACATCTTCTTCCTTTTCCGGATAATGCCTGTCGCTTAAAGGATAAAACTGCGTAAACCAGCCAAGAGCATCTGCAATCTCAGGAATTTGTTCATACTGTCTGCCATGTGTTTCCAGAAAAATACTGATCCCGGACTTATTGCTACTGAGCCAGCTCAAAAGAAAGTAAGATACAAATTTTTCATTCAGACTTAACTCCTTGTTCCATTCTCTCAGAAAGTAATGACTCTGACTTTCATTCCATTCAAAACTGATAAATTGAGATGCTGCATAAGTGCAAATGGTCTCATTTTTAAATGGATTTTGGATGTTTTCCGGATAATAGTCGGAACCTTCATCCATTAACCCAAATTCAATATTTTTTTGAAATACTTTGGCAAATACCTTTGAATCGGGCTGGCTATTTGGTTTTCCATTTATGGAACTTTGTAAATGGTCCATAAGGTTTCGCCAACTGATACCGTCACAATAAAAATGGTGCAAACTGAGGAACAGAAATTTTCTCTGCGCTGACACGAATAAAGCAATGGCAGCAACAGGACCCTCCGTCAGGTCAAATGATTCCTGAAGCCGACCACAGTGTGCTTCTATTTCAGCTTCATCCTGAATTTCAATAAAGCGGCAGTGCGGTTCCTTTGCTTTAACCCATTTTTCTTTAAAAATACTTTGAAGAAAAGGTATTTCTGCAAAGCTGTTTTTTAGCAATTCAAATGTTTCTGAAGCACTTAGAGGCAGGAAAAGCTCCAGTAAGATACTTTGGTTGAAATGGTTTCTATTGCCCGGATATTCTTCCCTGAACCATTTTTGTATTGGAGTTAAAAAGGGAACATCGCCTGATAAGACTATCTCTTGATTTGAGGCTGTTTTTAATGATTCCACCCATTCGTTTATACTGTTTGCATTGAGCAGGTCTGATATTTCAACCCGGTATCCCATCTGTTTCATTTTGCTGATCATGCGCAGCCCGATGATGGAATCTCCCCCCTGTGCAATAAAACTCATATTCCCTTTTAGTGGTCTAAAAATGGCATCTCTTTTTTTAAGAACCGACAGAAGTTCATTATCAAACGGATCCTGTGAGTCATCAGGCTCCAGCTCAGACAACATAGTGTAAATGTCCATCTTGCCGTTGCTGTTTTCGGGAAAAGCATTTAAACGTAAAATGCTGTCAGGCAACATATATGGCGGAAATTTCAGCTCCAGATATTTTTTTATTTCAGCTGTTGAATTTTCTTCGGATTCAATAAAGAGTATAAAATTACTACCTTCTGTTTTATGGTAATAGACCCGTTTGATATTAGAAAAATCGGAAATAAGACTTTGTTCAATTTCCGGAAGTTCAAATCTTTGGCCCAGTCTTTTTACCTGTCTGTCTGTTCTGCCCAATAAATATAGTTTATTGTCTTTCAAATATCCTCTGTCTCCGGTTCTGTAGAAGTTAGTATTGGAAGTTGAAATAAATTTTCCGTTATCCGGAAAAAGATAATTGGCGACACCATCTCCGCCTATAATAATTTCACCCGGCAGACAATCAATTTGCGGAAGTCCAAGGGCATCGGCAACTAAAACTACTTCATGTTCAAGAGCATATCCAACAGAATTGTCAAATTGTTCACTCAGATTTATACAGGTAGAATAGGTAGATGTTTCAGTTGGGCCATACCAGTTTATTATCTTGATATCCTGATTGTATTTTTTCAATTGTCGCCAACCCGATTCGGTAAATGGTTCACCTGCAGTATGTACAACCGAAATATTGGGAATTTCTGATTCTCCGAGTCTGTTGAGTACAGAAGGGACGGTATTCAGCAGTATCCGCCGATGTTTTTGCAATTCGGACCATAACTGTTCCGGTTTTTGAATAACATGAATGGGTTTGTCTGCATACAATCCAAAAAGGTTTTCATAAATGGAAAGGTCAAAAGCAATGTTTGTAAAACTGAATATCAGATCAAAATCTTCCGGTTGGGAATGACGAAGACAAGCATCCAAAAAAGAAGATAAATTTCTGTGGGTTAGGGAAACACCTTTTGGGCTACCTGTAGATCCTGAGGTAAAAAGCACATAGGCTTCTTCCTCAAAATGCGGATGACAGCATGTTAAATCTTCGGTATTATCCTCTTGAAAAACATTATGGTGTATCTGAATGCCATCAAACTGCAAAACCTTATCCGCTTCATTCAAAACGATCAGGTGCCTGCATTCTGCAATTTTTAATGTTTGATTGATTCTCTCAATTGGCCAGGCATTATGTATAGGAATATATACAAAACCATTCCTCATTATTGCATATGCAATGACAGGCAGAAGTTCATTTTTATAACCAAATACGGCTATTCTGCCGGATCTTGGCAACTGTTGAAAATGCTTTAAAAATCTTAGGGCATAATTTTCAAAGTATTGATAACTAATTTTTTCAGCATTGGCAGTACTGCTAACAAAGTTTTTTGAAAATTGACTTTTCTTAATTATTTCATCATACCAAATAGGGTATTTAACCGATTTGACTTCTATTTTCTCCAGCTGCGCTTCCAATTGATAGATAGGGCTGTGCAGATTATTTTTGAAGAACAGGATCAGTGATTTGAATTTATCTGAGAGTTGTTTTATGAACTCGCCATTGAAAAGAGAAGAATCATAAATAAATTTTAATTGTATATCATTATCGGCAGGCAGGATTAAAAAAGTGAGCGGATATCCTGTAAGTTCATGGTTATAAATAAGTTCCCCGCTAATTTTATTGCCCTGAATCTTCTGATAGGGATAGTTTTCAAAAACAAAAAGAACATCAGGTATCTGATCCTGGAAACTGTTGATGATTTCAGGCGCGGAGTACTCCATTTCAATTGTCCTCAGAAAATTCTGCTGCACATTTTTCAACAGACTGTACATCGTATCTTCATCAGAGATGTCGAAACCCGGAACAATATTTCTGATAAATAAACCTATTGCTTCTTCCGCATATTCAGGCAATAAAGTTCGCCCGGATGATATACTGTGAATATAGGTTCGGCTCTTCGAATCCATACTGTAAATTGTAAGGAAGAAGTGACATAAAAGATAAGTTTGCAGACTTACGCCGGCTTGGTCTATTGAGCTTTTTAGCGCTGAAATATTTAAGGAATCAGTGATTATGTCAAAACCTTTATTGTAAGATCTTTGCTTGTTCAAAGAAACAGCTGTTCTGCCATTAAAAAAGCGCTTCCAATAGGTCTGCGTATCTTTTTTGAGCAATGCACTTTCTCTGAGGACCAAAAGATACTGATGGTTGACAGCTTTCTGCAGTTGAGGTAACCCGTTTTCGATGAGCATAATAAACTCAGCAATCAATTTACCGACACTCCAACCATCGAGAATAACGTGGTGATGAGACCAGAGCAGGTATTTTTCCCCCTTGCAGCTGATAAAAGTACAGCGCATCAGATTTTTAGAAAAACCTTCCAACAGGTCTTCCTTCAACACCAAGGATATATCATCAGTTGTTAGGATCCTGAAATCACAATCTGTATTTTGAACTTTTTGACTGTACCCGTCATCCTCCGCATGAATTGATATACTTAGTTGAGGGTATTTTTGCCAGATGTACTGAAATGCATCCTGCAGCAATGAAACGTCAGGGCAAGTTGACAATTTGAAAAGAAACTGTTCGTGATATAGGTGGTGTTGATGATATCTGGCCCAATCATTCCATATAATCTTTTGGTTTAAACTCAGGGGGTAAACTTCATAATTATCCTGATAGTCCGGTTCTGATATTGGTTTGCCAATAAATTCCGGTTGCCATTCAGCAATCTTACTTGCCTCCAGGAGCGATGTCAGCTCAACCTTATAGCCTTCTTTCTGAAGTCTGGAAAGAAAACGTATAGCCTGAATGGAATCAGCTCCATTTTCGAGATAACTTTTATCCGGCTGAAGTGGAAGAGAATGTATTTCTGCCCAAATACTGTATACAATCTCCGGCAGCTGAGATCGGGTCAAAGCATCAAACGAATTTTTAATTTCAACAGATGGCTCATAATCATTGGCATTACGTATCTGTTCGATCATATTAAAGGATTCCTGCAGCAGCAGTCCGGTAAATGATTGGAAGTTAGACGGAATGTAAGCCCGTATTTCGCTAACAGTTTCATTTACAAACAGATTTATCAGTACTTTCTTTTGAATCTCAGACTGAGCAATACAAACAAAAGCAGGATAAAATTCAGGAGCCGGTAAATAATTAAGATGCGATTTGAAATGAGATAATACCCTTTTTGCAGAATCAGCCAAGGACAATTTTTCAGTATTAATTAAGGGAATTGACTGATGACTCAGGGCAACCGAAACCTGTTCGGTTATTTCAAAACAGTCAAAAACTTTGCTGATAGCTGCAGCAATCAGAATTCGGGCATTGTGGACATTAGCTTTTGAAAAATTGAGCACAGTTTCCGGCACAGATATTACTGTGTCAATGTAAGGATCTGTAAAGTAAGATTCCTGACCCGGCTCTTTCAGTAAGGATTTATATTCCTGCCAATAAGATGTATAAGCGTCAATTTTTAACAGTTCAGCATCTAACTCATCAGACATATTTAGGATCTATGGTTTCTAGGAGACTTAATAAATTTTCAGGCAGATATTCTTTGGTCATAATCGTAAAAATAAAACATCTGTCACAGATATTAAAAATTTTATGATATGAATTTTTGTAAACGTCTTTTATGGCAATTTCTGCGGGTTCCATCAAAAATCCCATACCGAGCATTTTAGTGTAAGATTCCTTCAGGGAAAAGTATTTGAATACTGAAACTGTATCTGTATTTATCTGTTCCCAATCCTCTTTTTTGAATGCAATTTTTAAATCTTCTTTTGCATTAAAATTAACCTCTTCAAAGTCGATTCCCAAAGGGCAGTCTGCTGCCGCCACCCAGACATGACCTTCACAATGTGTTATTGAAATATGTATTTCCGGACAATATTTTAAAAATGGCTTTCCCTTGGAATCCTTTTGAAAACCGCAGTCATTTAGTGTCTTATTTGAAGTTACGGCACAAATCTTATCGATGAGCAACCTGGCCAAAAGGCTTTCTTTTTTTCTGTTTTCGTCAATGATTTTTTCGCACCAGATATCGGTATAAGCCAAGAGGGTATTCAAGTCAAAGTTGCTGACATGATTGTATTCCAAATGAATAATCTGCCCCATCAGAAGAGAGAGGGTAATTTGTTATTGGGGTCCAAATTTGATTTTATTGCGTGATAAATGGATTGATAATGCACATCTTTAAATTTTGCAAATCTTTTTTTGTGGATTCTCCCAATACCATGTTCACCGCTGATATGTCCTTCATATTTCATAAGGATGCTGTCAAATTCAGATATTATTGCTTCCGAAACCTGCTTCCCTTCATCATAAAAGACATGTATATGCCAATTGCCGTCACCGGCATGGCCAAAAAATGAAGATTCAATATTTTGCGCATTCAGTAAACTTTTGAGCTCTGTCAGTAAAGATGCCGAGTGAAGCAGCGGAAAGCTGATATCGAGATCGATAAATTTTTTGTAATGCTGAAGATTATAACCGATATCGAATCGCTCTTTAATGTTTTCCGGAGTTTGTATAAGGATTTTGAAAAAAGGGTGATTTTTTGAATCAAAGGCAGTGCCTTTTCGGAGTCCCAACCAAATAACAGATTCGTCGGCACCTGAGCTGAATTTCAGGGCATCGGGTTCGGCCATTTCAAGCAATAATGGCTCATAGGCCAAAAAAACAGGAATAGCTTCCAATAGGGTTGCAAATGATATATGCGAAATCCTGTACAGCACTATCTCAGGTGCTTTTACGCAACTCAATATAGCTTTGCTTATGAACCCCAAACTGCCTTCAGAACCAATAAACAGCTGCATAAAATCAGGTCCTTCGGATATTTTTTTGCACCTTGACCCCAGATTTAATACTGTTCCTTCTGAAGTAATTATCTCGAGACTCCGTATAAAGTTTTTAATTTTACCGAAGCTGAGGGAAAGCGGACCGCCTCCATTGCAGGCTATCATGCCTCCTAAAGTCGCTTTCTGCAGACTGCCCGGCATTACAGGAAAAGACCAACCTTCCGCTTCTGTAAATTCTTTAATTTCAGACATTGTATTTCCTGCAGCAGCAGAAAAGATGCCTTCCGACCGGTCAATCCAGTAAAGTGATTTGTATTGAGAAAAATCTATATAATACTCATCATTTTCAGGGACGGCAGCGCCGCTTACACCTGTGAGTCCTGCTCCGATGCGGTATTTTACATCTTTATTACTGTTTAAAAAAGAAATTAATTCTTCAGAATCAGCAGGAGTAAAAATAGCTAGGGGCTTTCCGCTGAGATTGGAATGATCTTTAATTTCAATCATGTTTAAGATGAAGTTCCAAAGATTTGAACAGTTGTTTTACATTAGTTGCGCCAAAGCCCTCGTAATTATTGATTCTTTGTATAAACTCATAAAAAAGTGTCGGCCTGTCACCCAATGGTTCTGTAAACACCTGCAGAAGTAACTTTTCATCGGACTTTTCGCAAAGAATATTTGCTTTCTGCAGTAAATGTACCGGCAGTTCAGGGTGTTGCAACGCTAAATCTTCATAGTATTTTTCAGGGACAGGAGTAAAATGTACCCCTCTCTTTTTTAGATCTTCGACTGTTTTAATCAAATCGTCCACTTCAAAGGCAAGATGCTGAATTCCATTGCCAAAATGATGTTTGAGAAAAATATCGATCTGGGATTTTCGCTCCTTTTCCGGTAGCGGCTCTACAATAACTTTATTAAACTTACCATTTGGTGAACTGAGTACGAACATCTTCATACCCGATAATAATTGTGCAAAAAACTCTTCTCCGATTGTTTGAACGATATTTAATTCAAGCATACGGCAAAGGTATGAATTCCAAAAGGGAGCTTCATTTATACGTACAACAGAAGCCAAATGATCAATTCCTTTTATGAGACCGTTTGAAGCTGAACCTTCAATTGTTTTAAATCCGGCAAAAGGGCCGGAACAATTTTTTCTTTCTACGAAACAAATTTCATTGTCGTCAAAAAGTTTTACGCTGATCATGTAGGATTTTTCATTGCCATAAACTTCTTCTTCAATTTTTTGACTGAGAATTATAGCTTGTTTTTCTTTCAGAATTTCTAAGGTATCAATAATAGACGATACCTCCAGGCCAAATCTTTTTATTGAGTTTCCGTGTTGGTCTACGAAAGAAACAACATCATGAGCCGCCGGTTCCAATGCAGACGTTACCAGGATATTAGCTTCTCCATGCTGTAACCAGTATGTGATTTCATTGCCAAATTGCCCTTTTTTTTCTTTTATTCCTTTCAGTGTAAAACCCAGCGCAATCTGATGCCACCATGCAACCATCTTGGCCATGCCCACATAAATCTCTACGAATAATATTCCTTTTATGTTCATTATTAAAAACTAAGGTTCAAAAATTAAGCAGAACTTGTAAAACAGTTTCCAGATCTTCATTGTCAACATTGGCAATACAGAGCCTCAATTGACGCATATACAACTTATTATCGCTGAAAAGTTGCATGGGTAAAACCGCAATTTGTTCCCTTTTCAGCAAGGTATCACAAAATGAGTAGTCAACATTTTTATCAAGTTCAAAAGTACAAAAAAAACCCCCATTATAATCGATTTTATAACGTTGAAGGACTTTTTGGTTTTCTTTCAGTCTTTTTTTTGCCAAACCAAGATGCGCACTAAGCTGATAATTGTTGCTCTTTAACCAAAACTCAATCAGCGCCTGAGTTATCCCTGAATTATTCAAGCTCAAGTTTGCTTTATTATTTATAAAAACAGGAGCCAAAGAAGATGGCAGATAAACAAATGCCGTTCTTAATCCGGGGGCAAGTATTTTTGAAAAAGATATGGCATGTATTACTCTTTCCGGATTTATTGAATAAAGAGAGGGGGTGGGAGCATCTAAATAAAATGGACGGTATGTGGCATCGTCAAAAATATAAAAGTTTTTCTTTTCGGCAATTTCTGCAAGTCTTATTCTTTCCTCTTCTGTCAGACAGCTGCCTCTTGGGTTGGAAAAATCTGAGGAAAGGTATAAAAGAGACTCCGGAGCTAACGCTTCAATATCTGTTAACCAGGTTTTTAAATTTAATTTAATCAATTTGCACCCCAGAATCATAGCTGCATCTTCAAATCCGGGATATGACGGATCCAGACAGGCTACCGTTTTTGTTCTGAAACAACTAAGTATAAGGGCAATTGCTTCCTGAACCCCATTTGTCACTGCTATATTTTTAAAATCAATACTTATTCCTTCGTTAACTTCAATGGCAGTTGCTGCTGTCTCTCTTATATACCCTGGAGTTTGATGATAATTTAATAGATTTTCACCGGATGTTTTTTCAATTTCAGCCAAATATTCTGAAGCCTTAAATTGAGGGTATAGACTTATCGGAGGCACTCCGGCACCTAAATTATATCTGCTTTTTGTTGATGCAAGATTATTGAGGAAATGATTGCGGCTGTTAGACATATTGAAAGTTATTTTTCAGCTTCTGTTAATCTAATATAAATTAAACATTTCAACCAAGGGAAATAAAGCTAAACAAAAATTCTATTTATTCTATTTATAAAAAACAGGAAATAAAACCATCTTTCCTGAAATTAGCAAACTCAGTAAATCTAAATTTACTGAGTTTGCTTGATATGTGAAGCGAATTATAAAAA